>NZ_JAMBDT010000023.1:0-57781 GCF_025143765.1 Gordonia sp. p3-SID1431 | reverse complement strand
CTTCGCAAGGTGTCTCACCAGGCCCTTCGTGGCTCGTCGCTTGCGCTCCTCGCACCTCAGGGAGCCGAGATCGACGCTCGCTCCTCGGCGAGCAGAGATTGATACTCGCTCCTCGGGGAGCAGAGATTGATGCTCGCTCCTCGGGTAGCGGCACGCCCCGATCTACTTCGGCGGCAACTTCCGCGCGTAGTTCGAACCGATCGCGATCCAGCGGGAGAGTTGGCGGTCGGTGGCGATGCCGGCGTCGTCGACGCGTAGCCATCCGCGGAGCTCGCGTTCCGACATCACCATCGGCCGGGTGTGCGGGTACTCGAGGAGGCTCTCGGTCTCCTCGGGTGCGACGCGCACCATGATCCCGCCCTTGCCGCTGGCGGCGACGGCCATGTTGCCGTTGATCAGAAAGGCCAGCCCGCCGAACATGCGCTTCTCGTCGAGGCCGCACTCTGTCGCCAGCAGAGCACGGATGCGGTAGGCCAGTTCCTCGTCGTACGCCACCGGTCCACATTATTCGGCTTTGGTCACGAGCCGGGACTTGGCAACGAACTTACTGCGCAGTAAGGTACTGCCATGGCGATCAACCTGGAGCTCCCGAAGAAGTTCGATTCGACGGTCGAGCGCACCCACATGGCTGCCGAGCACCTCTTCCGGCCGATCTCGCGCAAGTACGACCAGGCCGAGCACGAGCACCCGGTCGAGCTCGACGAGTTGGCGAAGCTCGCCAAGCAGGGTCGCTCCACGGAGAAGTCCGCCGACGCCGAGAAGTCCGCCGCTGACGCCCCGTCGGTGAACGGCGCGAACATGCGCGGCCTCCTGTCGGCTCTGGAGATGAGCTGGGGCGACGTGGGCCTGCTGCTCTCGATTCCCGGTCAGGGCCTGGGGAATGCCGCGATCGCGGCCGTGGCGAACCCCGAGCAGCTCGAACGCTTCGGCGACGTGTGGGCGGCGATGGCCATCACCGAGCCGAGCTTCGGCTCGGACTCGGCGGCAGTGTCGACGACCGCGACCCTCGACGGCGACGAGTACGTGCTGAACGGCGAGAAGATCTTCGTGACCGCGGGTTCGCGCGCTGACCACGTCGTCGTGTGGGCGACGATCGACAAGAGCGTCGGACGCGCGGCCATCAAGAGTTTCGTCGTGCCGATGACCACCGAGGGCGTGACCGTGGCCCGCCTCGAGCACAAGCTGGGCATCAAGGCCTCCGACACGGCGGTCATCCGGTTCGAGAATGCGCGGGTCCCCGCCGAGAACCTGCTCGGCTCGCCGGAGATCGACACCAAGAAGGCCTTCGGCGGGGTCATGCAGACCTTCGACAACACCCGTCCGGTGGTCGCCGCGATGGCCATCGGGCTCGGTCGCGCTTCCCTGGAGGAGCTGCGTCGGATGCTGGAGGAGGCGGGTCACGAGATCGACTACGACCGTCCGGCGTCGTCGCAGCACGCCACTGTCGCCGAGTTCATCCGCCTCGAATCCGATTGGGAGGCCTCGTGGTTGCACACGGTGCGGGCGGCGTGGATGGCCGACAACAAGCAGCCCAACTCGACCGAGGCATCGATGTCGAAGGCGAAGGCCGGCCGGACCGTCACCGACATCACCAACAAGACCGTCGAGATCGGTGCCACGGCAGGCTATTCCGAGACCTCACTGGTGGAGAAGTGGGCGCGTGACTCGAAGATCCTCGACATCTTCGAGGGCACCCAGCAGATCCAGCAGCTGATCATCGCCCGGCGCGTGTTGGGGAAGAGCTCAACCGATCTGACGTAAGACTCTCGAGAGTCGGCCGCGAGCCCACCGGTCGCGACCGCCGAAGAACTCATCTGCAGACCTCAACTCGACCGCCAGACCTCGATCGAGGTCTTGCGGTCGAGTTGAAGTCTGGGTGTCGTCGAGCGTCCTCAGACCTGCGCGATGAGCCACGTCGCGATCGTCGCAGCGTTCGCGCGGTCGGTGGCCACGCCCGCATGCCCGGTGAACCGGTCGGAGTACGTGACGCGCACCCCGGCGCGCCGATAGGTCTGCACCAGACCGGACACCAGCGGTTGCGGCGACACGGTGTCGACGGTGCCCGAGTCGATGCGGACCGGTAGCCCCCGATCAAAACGCAGACGGTCGACGTCGTTGTCGCGCAGCACTTTCAACAATGCGACCTTCATCTCGTCGCCGCGCCGTCCCAGGAGCTGGGCCGGTGCGAGGCCGCCGAACGAGTCCGGTGAGGTCAGGTCGGCGTAGCAGCGGGCCTCGACCTGCGGACGGAGCCTGCTCGCCGCCGCGCTGAGCCCGCCGTTGGACATCAACTCGTCGAACTCGGGATCGGCTGCGGCCGCGCCATATCCGATGAGAGCGGCCAATCCCATCAGTTCGTTGATCGCGGGACCGGACACCGGGACGTAGGACGCCCCGTCGAGGAGCGCGGCCACCTGCGTCGGCGGTGCGAGTGCCGACACCGCGCGGAGTCGGAGGTCACCCCATTCCGATGACGGCCGCGCCGCCGCGGCCAAGGCGGCAACGGCGCCCTCGGAATGCCCGGCCACGACGACGTCGCGGCCGATCCGTCGGTCGTGATCCGCGACGGCCAGCGCCATGTCGACCGTCGATCGCGCCAGCGAGTCGCTGATGAGGTACGGGTGCGGCCCGGGCCCGCCGATGCCCTCGAAGTCGGGCCGTGCCACGGCGAATCCGGCGTCGAGCAACCGGCCGACAATGCCGTCACCTGACGTCATGCGGGGCAGTTCGGAATGACCGGTATGGGCCTGTGACGGCGCGCACCGGTCCGCGGCGCCGACCGTCATGTGATTCCAGACGGCGAGCGGCCAACCCGCGGCGGGCGGCGGGGTGGACGGTGTGAGCAGCGTGCCGGTCATCTCCGTCGGGAGACCGCGGATGGACGTCGAGCTGTATCGCACGCGCAGTGTCGAACCCGCCTGGGGGAGTGCGACGATCGGATCCGTTACGGTTTCTGAGTCGACGATGCGCGGGACCACGTGAACACCGGCCGCCGAATCCGGCCCTGGACCTCCCGCCCTGGCGGGAGCCTGCACGGTCAGCACCGTGGCGAAGGTCAACGCGACTCCGACGACTGCGGCGAGAAGCCGTCGGCCGCCGATCGATCTCGTGTCCTTCGCAAGCAGGGTGGGCAACGTCACCCGTAGCAGAGTAACCGGGATTCGGGTGCGCCGCGCCGCCTCGGCGGGTCGCAGCACAGATCAGCGCAGGAGACGTTGGCGCAGTGCGGCTTCGCGCGCGAGCCGTTCGGCGTCGCGGCGGCGGCGCTCGGCCATGATCGCCGACAACACGTCTTCGAACGGGGCGCCGGGCGGGGGAGCGGGTGCGACGAACGGCGCGACGTCGAACACGATCCTCCGGGCGGCATGGGCTCTCGGCTCGGGCTTCATGCCGTGGCGGCCGTTGAGGAACTGGCGGATGATCACCGCGAGTGGGTCGGGGAGGGCGGCCATGTCGGCGGACACGGCCCACGAGTGCAGGCCGGGTGGCATCTCGATGGGTGCCTGCTCGACGAGTCGGTGGCGGTCGCGGATGACGTAGGTCCCGGCGAGCAGGTCGCCCAGGCGCTTGCTCTTGCGCGAGATGGCCGCCGAGATCAGCGCTGGGAGTCCCAGGCACGCATACAGTTCGACGAAGCCGACGAGTGCTCGGGTCAGGGAGTGGCGGAACCCGGTCGGGCCCGCGTCATCGCGGACTGTTCGGAGGCCCAGGACGAGGTGTCCCACGGTCTTCCCCGGGGTCACGGTATCCAGCAGCGTCGGGAGTGCGACGACGGCGACGATCGGGATCAGGGTGTTGATGGTTCCCCGCCACGCCTCGCTCGCCTCGCCGGCGACCTTGAACGACATCCACCACAGGAACAACCACAGTCCGAACCCCAGCAGGACGTCGATGATGCCGGAGAGAATCCGGTAGCCGAGGTTCGCCGGCGGGAGTGCGAGAGCGACCGCCTCTCCGGAGACGAGGTCGTTGCGTCCGACGCCGACTGTCGTCGTGGCGCCCGCGCCCCACGCGACCGGACCGGGTCGGCCGGCGACGGGTGCGCCCGGGCCCGCGGGGGGCCGAGGCGGCACTGGACGAGACATCACGCCTCACCCTACGACGCAATTCGTCGACAGGGCATCGGGAACTCACAGACCCGACGTCCGCTGAATGACACGTGCCGCGGAGGTGAGAATGCCCGATACGCTGGCCGAGTGGATCTCGACGCCTATGTGTCCGCGCACCGCGCGACGTGGGAGCGGCTTGACGCGCTCTCGCGGCGCCGCCGACTCACCGGTGCCGAGGCCGACGAGATGATCGACACCTACCAGCGGGTGGCCACCCACCTGTCGGTCATCCGGTCGACGGCGCCCGATGCCTCGCTGGTGGCATACCTGTCGGGCCTCCTGGCCCGCGCCCGCGGTCGCGCAACCGGAACCCGGGTCAGCACGCCGGCGACGGTGATCGAGTTCTTCACCCGGTCGTTCCCCGCGGCCCTGTACCGGATGCGCTGGTGGTGGCTCTCGGTGATGGGCGGATCGCTCGGTGCGGCCGTGATCATGACGTGGTGGGTGCTGGCCCACCCGCGGATCGAGAGTTCGTTCGCATCGCCCGCGGAGATCGAGCGTCTCGTCACCAACGACTTCGAGAACTACTACAGCGAATACGAGGCGACGTCGTTCGCCGCTCGCGTGTGGACCAACAACTTCTGGCTGGCCGCGCTGTGTATCGCGTTGGGGGTCTTCGGGTTCCCCGTGATCTGGATGCTCTACACGAACATCCTCAATCTGGTCGTCGTGGCGTCGATCATGATCCGGCACGGTCGTGGTGACCTGTTCTTCGGACTGATCCTGCCGCACGGAATGCTCGAACTGACCTGCCTGTTCGTCGCCGCGGGCGTGGGCCTGCGGATCTTCTGGGCCTGGGTGGCCCCGGGGAATCGAACGCGTGCAACGGCTCTCGGGGAGGAGGGCCGGGCAGCGGTCGGTGTCGCGCTGGGTCTGGTCGTCGTGCTGCTGCTGTGCGGGGTCATCGAAGCGTTCGTCACGCCGTCCCCGCTACCGACCTGGGCCCGGATCGGCATCGGTGTGACGGCGTGGACGCTGTTCATGGCGTACGTCTTCGTCGCCGGGCGCCGCGCGTACGAGTACGGCGACACCGGAGATCTCGACGAGGCCAACCGCGGGGTCACCGTCCCGACGGTGAGGTAGCGGCCCGTCGACGTCGAGCCGGAATGGAACGACGCCTACGATCACCGGAAAGGGTCGACGACGAAGGGGAACACTCTGATGGCAACTCGCAAGGGATCACTCGACGCTGTTTCGCTGCTGGGCGGGGGACTGGCCGCCACCGGGGTTGCGCACTTCATCAAGCCCGAGATCTTCGCCCCGATCACCGAGCCGGTGTTCCCCGACGACACCACCACCTGGACCTACCGCAACGGTGCCTGCGAGACCGCTATCGGCCTCGCACTGGTGTCGCCGCGGACCCGCCGGCTGGGCCTGGCCGGGCTGGCCGGTTACGTCGGGTTCCTCGGTTACCGGGCGGCTCTCGCGAAGAAGTGACGCCGGCCCACGATGCGTCCTCCTAGGTGAACCGCTGCGCGAGCCACCCCCCGATCTCGGCGGCGGCCAGGCTCGCGCCGGTCGGAGCCCCTCGGCGGATCGGACCGCCGAAGTGGGTTCCCTCGACGCGGACGTGCGTGACATCGTCCGCGCCGAGGGCGTTCACCATCGCCACCGCATCCTCGGGGAAGCACGCTTGGTCGCCGGTGAGCTCGACGAAGAGCGCGGGAACCCGGACACCGGGCGCGCATCGGAGGAATCCGGCGTTGCTCGACAGGCCCGACCAGGTGGACAGCCACGCGTCGGGGGTCGCCAGCCGGCCGAACCCGACCAGGCCGTAATCCGTGAGGTCGGGACGCCGGCCGAACAGCGACCCGTAGGGCCGGTCGTTGGGGCTCAGGGACTGATCGAGGAACCGCAGGTCGGCGTCGGTGCGGTAGATAGTCATGATGCGCGGGGCGAGCGAGGCCCGTCGGTCGTCCGGGTCGTCGCTTTCTGCGAAACGTGCTCGTGCGCGCGCGGTTTCGGCGACCAGATCCCGCGCGACGGTGTCGAGTCGTTCGACCCGGGCGCGTTGGGCGGCGCAGTACCGCTCGACGAAATCCGGTGCGTACGAGGAGCTCTCCGGAGGCTCCGCGTAGCCGTTGGCGGGCTCGAACGGATTCAGCGAGGGGTCGGCAGCGAGCGGATCGTCCTCGTCGGTGACCGATGGGTCGATGAGGCGCAGCAGCAGTTCGCCTTGACCGGGATGAGGCGCGAGGAAGATGGCGCCGTCGGGGACCGGCATGTCGGCACCGGCCAGGTCCACGGGTCGGCCGGCGGGAGTCGTGGTCAGCCGATCGCCGGGCGCCAGTCCGGCCTGCTCGTGGTAGAAGGCGAACAGGGCACCGCCACCCGAATGGCCCAATGTGAGCACAGATCCGAAGTCACGTTCGCGAAGGAAGACCTGTCCCGCCGCGGCGTCGAGGATGGCCTGCTCGTGGACGAGGGTGAGGTCGTTGTTGACCGAGCGCGTGCCCTGCGTCCACACCGCGAACCCGCGGGCGAGCAGTTCGGGGACGAGTACATGGTGTGTCAGGTCCTGCCGCGGATGCATGAGGGCGACGACGACGGTCGCGCCGGGGCCAGTGCGCAGAACCCCGGTGACCTTGGCGCCGTCGGCGGTGGTCAGCTCGTGCACGGAGGTCGTGGTGTTCGCCGGTTGCTCGGCGGCGTCGATGTAACGACCCGCTCCCAGTCGGCTCGTGCCCGCGGCGGTGGGGGCGGTCATCGCGGTGCGACCTTCAGTGCGTCCTTGTCCCACTGCACTATTCGCGAATCGAGGAGCCCGGCGACGCTGCTGTACCAGACGGCGTGGCGACACCCGGTGGCCCGCCGGTCGATGACGATGGTGTCGTCGGCGGTGATCCGGAAATAGGGTCCGACATGATCCACCGAAACACCCGGCGCTTCGCCGGCGACCGCCGCGACGGCCTTGTTCTCCGGGACGTCGAGGACGAACAGCGTGGTCATCGGACGGTCGCCTCCTCGGCGGCGAGTACGTCGCCGGCGGTGTGCTCGTCCTGCCAGGCCGCAGCCCGTTCGACGATCCGCTCGGCCTTGCGCATGAGAAGCGCGTCCATGCTCGGATTCGGTTGCGAGACCACGTCGATGAGAGCCTCGATGGTCAGGTTGGCGTCGAGGTCCTCCTGCGGCGTGACGGCCCGCATCGCACGCGTGATCTCGATCATGTACCCGTTCGGGTCATGGGTGTAGATCGACTCGATCGTCTCGTGTTGGATCTGCATCTCGACCGGCCATTCGCTGGCATCCAGCCGTCGCCGGTACTCCAGCAGATCGGTCTCGTCGTCGACGTGTATGGCGAGGTGACGCGAGCGGATGAACCAGATCGGTACGTCCTCGGCGAAGCGTGAGTACGAATCACCCTGGGGGCCACCGTCGAACGGCTCCAGTCCGAAGTAGTAGAAGAACGCGAGCCGGTCGTCGTTGCCGATGTCGAAGAAGAAGTGGATGAAGTCGGGATGCTTGTCGGGTCCCCAGCCGGCCGCGCAGATCGAGTGCACGACCGGGAAGCCGAGGACGTCGCGGTAGAAGCGGACCGTGGCCGCCGGGTCGAAGGTGGGATAGGCGACGTGATCGACGCCGCGGACCTTGTGGGGCAGTGGATTCATGAGGACTCCAGGAGGATCGGGGTGGGTGATCAGGCGGGGACGGTGGCGATGTCGGCGCGTAGCAGACTGCCCGCGCCCTCGATGGCCGCAGGGAGTCCGAGTCCGCGCAGGATGCTGTAGGCGCCCGCCGTCGCTGCCGACAGCACGGGCACGCCGAACTCGCGTTCGGCATCGTCGATCAGGCTCAGCGATGGCATCTGGACGCAGCACGACAGCACCAGCGCGTCGACGCCGTCGAGGTCGAGGGACCGGGCGGCGGTCATGACGCGTTCGCCGGGAATGCAGCCCACCTCGGCGTTGTCCGCGACTTCGAGGGCGCGCCAGTCCATCACCTCGAAACCCTCGGCGTCCAGGTACTCGACGACCTTCTCGGCGAGCGGCCGGAGGTAGGGGGTCACCAGGGCGATGCGCCGGGCGTCGAGGGCGCGGAGTGCCTCGACGAGTGCGCCGGCGCTCGACCGGATGATCGCGTCGGAGCCGCCGGTGGCCAGTTGCTCCGCTACGGCGCCCTCGACGCGCTGGTGCTCGCCCGGTCCGCCGACCATCAGCGCCACGAGGCAGGCGTAGAGGATCACCTCCGGGGAGGCGTCGGCGATCTCGAGAACGCAGCGTTCGCGTTGGGCGTTCATCGCGGCGAGCTGTTCCGGGGACACCGTGTGCATCCTCATCCGGGTCGAGTGGAACGAGAACTGCGAGGTCGGGTGCCGGTTCAGGAGGGCAGGCATCTCGGTCTCGACCGTGACGTTCGAACTCGGCACGACGAGGCCGATGCGGTGGACACCCATGGGTCCGGTCCTTTCGATCGCGGCCCGCGGAGGGCCGTTCACGCCAAGTTGACGTTGACGATGATTAGTCGACGCGGATGATGATTCGTCAAGGCGTCTGTCACGGGTGGCCTGACCTGCAGGGATAGGTGACTGGGGGACACTCGATGGTGATCCAGCTCATAACTAATGCTTGACAGGTGGTCGATTGCGTCGAATACTCAACGCCAACGTAAACAGACCTGAAGGGGCCTCGCAGCCCGGACAACGAAGGAGTACCTGGCCATGGCATACGTGATCGGTGTGGACGTCGGCGGGACGTTCACCGACGCCGTCCTCGACGACGGCAGCGGCTTGGTCGTCGCGGGGAAGGCGCCATCCACTCCGCCGGATTACTCGGCCGGGGTGATGGATGTCCTGACCGTTCTCGCCGAGCAGTTGGGCCGTCCACTCGACGACATGCTCGCCGACACCCACCACATCGCGCACGGCACCACGTCGTCGCTGAACGCGCTGGTCATGGGCCGAGTGCCGGACGTCGGATTCATCACCACCAAGGGGCACCGCGACTCGATCTTCATCATGAACGTCGAGGGTCGCTACCTTGGTCGTTCGCCGGAGCAACTGCAGAATGTGCTCGCGCAGAGCAAGTCTCATGGGTTGATCCACAAACGGCATGCTCTCGAGGTCACCGAGCGAATCGACCGGGACGGCCGCGTCGTGGTCGCACTCGACGAGGACGAGGTCCGGACCACGGTCCGGCAGCTGCTCGACGACGGAATCTCCGCGATCGCCGTGTCGCTGCTGTGGTCGTTCCGCAACCCCGTACACGAGCAGCGGATTCGCGAGATCGTCGCCGAGATCGATCCGAGCGTCTTCGTCTCGCTGTCGAGCGAGGTCAGCCCCCGCATCCGTGAGTTCGCCCGCAACGCGACCACGGTCATGAGCACCCAGATCGGTCCGGGCCTCCGGGACTATCTCGGCGAGCTCGAGGGCAGACTGCGGGAGCACAAGCTGGCCGGCCCCTTGCTCGTCATGCAGAGCAACGGCGGCGCAGTGGCCGCATCGGAGGCCCCGGGAAATGCCATCTCGACGGTGGGTTCGGTGCTCACCGGCGGCGTGGTCGGATCGGTGTCCCTCGGTCGGCAACTGGGGCACGACAACATCATCGCCACCGACGCGGGCGGCACGACGTTCCTCGTCGGGCTCGTCGTCGACGGGGAGCCGGTGCGATCGTCGACGACGATCATCAATCACCATCCGATCAACGTGCCCACCCTCGAGGTTCATGCGATCGGCGCCGGCGGTGGCGCGATCGCTTGGCTCGACGCCGGCGGCAACCTGCAGATCGGCCCCCACAGCGCGCAAGCCGTGCCGGGCCCGGCCTGCTACGGACAGGGCGGTACCGAACCGACGAACACCGACGCCAACCTCGTGCTCGGAATCCTGCCTGAGCGCGGCCTTCTCGGCGGCCGCAAGGCTTTGGACCTGAATCTCGCCCGCGAAGCCATCCGTACGCGCATCGCCGAACCGCTCGGCCTCTCGGTCGAGGACGCCGCCGCGGCCATCTACGCGGTGCAGAACGCCCAGACCGGCGATCTCCTGCGCAAGACCGTCGTCGAGGCCGGCCACGACCCCCGCAACTTCATCATCTACGCCTTCGGCGGCTCGGGTCCCGCTCATTGCGGGCTGTACGCGCAGGAGATCGGGGTGTCCAGGGTCGTCGTCCCGCTGGGCCAGGTGGCCTCGGCGTTCTCGGCTTACGGTCTCGCGTCGTCGAACATCGTTCTCGCCAAGGAACTGTCGGACCCGGCGGCGATGCCACTCGACCCGGCCCGGGTGGAGGAGAACTTCAAGCTGCTCGAGGAGCAGGTGCGGGGTCAGCTCGACCGGCAGGGCCTGCAGTTCGCCTCCGTCGAGATCGAGCGCGAGATCGACATGCGCTACACCATGCAGCTGGCCGAGGTCGCGACCCCGCTGCCGGACGGTTCGCTGACCTCGACCGAGATCGTCGCCGCCGCGGAAGCGTTCGAGAAGAAGTATGCCGACCTGTACGGGAAGGACAGCGGGTTCCGCGAGGCGGGCATCCAGGCCATCACCTACCGGGTCCGCGGCACGGGAGTCCTGCCGTTCTCGCCGGAACTGCCCGAACTCGCTTCCGCCGACACCTCGGACCCGGCTTCGGCACACGTGGGCGTGCGCAAGGTCTGTCTCGACGGCCGGCGCGGCTTCGTCGACACCGACATCTACGACTACGCCGGCCTGCGCGCCGGACACGTCGTCCGCGGACCGGCGGTCATCGAGGTGCCCACCACGACCGTCGTCGTCCCCCACGACACCACCGGTGAGATCGACCGCCTCGGCAACCTGAACATCACCGTCGATCCCGCATGATCGATCACCAGCAGCAACCACAGGAGTCGCTCTCATGACCGCACCCATTCCCGGCTCGGAGGTCTTCTCCAGCCGACCCGCCGACATCGACGCGCTGGCCAGATCCCTGCCGCCGTCGTTGCCGGTGCACACCGTCTCCCAGGAACAGATCGACGCGCTCGACCCGCTCACCTACGAGGTGATCCGGCACCGCTTGTGGTCGGTCACCGACGAGATGGGCGAAGCCCTCAAGCGGATGTCGGGATCACCGATCGTGACCGATGCCAACGACTTCGACTTCGCGATCAGCGACGAACTCGGCCAGGAGGTCCAGGTCGGGCTGTACAACACGATGCTCGTCGGCGCCGTCGACCTCGCCATCTACTGGACACTGCAGCATCGCTCGCTCAATCCGGGAATCGCCGAGGGCGACATGTTCCTCTGCAACGACCCGTGGGTCGGCGGTGGACTCCACCAGAGCGACGTGATCGTCTACCAGCCCGTCTTCCACGACGGGAAGCTGTTCGCCTGGACAAGCGCGATCTGTCACGAACCCGACCTCGGTGGGTCGGGACTGGGTTCGTTTGATCCGGCCGCCAAAGACGTGTTCTCCGAATCACTTCCGACGCCGCCGATCAAGGTGGTCCGCGACTACGAACTGCAGCGGGACGTCGCCGACGTCTGGGTGCGGCGCAGCCGGGTCCCGATGCTGGTCGGACTCGACCTGCGCGCCAAGATCGGGGCGAACAGCGTCGGACGTGACCGGTTGCTCGCGGTCATCGAGCAGTACGGCGCGGACACGGTCAAGGCCGTCATGAAGCGGATGATGTCCGACGCGGAGGGGCGGCTGCGGTCGAAGCTGTCCGATCTGCCGGACGGAACGTGGCACGCGACCGGCTATCAGGACCAGTCGCAGGCCGGGGACCGTGGCGTCCACAAGATCACCGTCGCCATGACCAAGACCGACAATCACCTCGAATTCGACTTCACCGGCACCGACCCGCAGACGGGCGTCATCAACTGCACGTATGCGGGCATGCGCGGCGGGGTGATGCTGGCGCTGCTCCCCATCCTCGCCGGCGACATCCCGTGGTCGGCAGGCGGTCTCATGCGGTGCTTCGACCTCGTGGCCGAAGAGGGGACGATCAACAACGCCACCTTCCCGGCGGCGGTGAGTCGCGGGCCGATCGGCCCGGCGTGGCTCACCGGCAACCTCATCGCCGAGTGTCTGGCCCAGATGCTGGATCGCCACCTCGAGTTCGGCAAGAACGTGCAGGCATCGTGCTGCGGTACGTGGGACACCGCGGTGGTCGCGGGCCTCGACGAGCGCGGCGAACAACCGGTGCCGTTCCTCAACATCATGATGGAGCCGATGGCCGGCGGGTACGGTGCGCGACCTGTCGCCGACGGCATGGACACGGGCGGCCTCTTCTGCATCCCGATGGGGCGCATCCCCGACACCGAGATGACCGAGTTCCTCTACCCGCTGCTCACGCTGTGGCGCCGGGAGGAGCCCGACTCGGGCGGCCCGGGGCGCCATCGCGGCGGGGTGTCGGCGTCGTTGGCGGTCACCCCGTACGGGACGAGTCTGCCGATGGGTCTCGTCTTCGCCTCGGCGGGCAAGGCCGTCGCGCAGAACGCCGGACTCGCCGGCGGACTGCCCGGCAACACCGGCCTGGAGATCCTGGCACGCGACTCCGGCGTACAGGAACTGTTGGCGCAGGGCCGGATTCCGGGCACGCTCGACGAGCTGGCCGGTGCGAAGGAGATCGGCGCGTGCTACGACGAGAGTTACCTCGCCCCCGGTGAGGTGCTGTACATGCACTGGCAGGGTGGCGGCGGTTACGGCGATCCGCTTCGCCGGGAACCGGAGGCCGTGGCCGCCGATGTGCGCAACGGGAAGGTGACCCCCGCGGGTGCCGAAGACGCGTACGGCGTCGTGCTCACCGCCGGCGAGGTCGACGACTCGGGCACGGAGCGGAAGCGGGCGGAATTGCTGGAGATGCGGCGTACCCGCTCCGAGATCCCCAGCGGACAAGAGGCGACCCTCGATCTGAGTTCCGCTCGACGACTCGACGACAACCTGGTCGAGGTCACCATCGGCGATTCCCGCGTGGTGGGATGCGCCCACTGCGGAAGACTGCTGGGCGACAGCAAGTCCGGGCGGCTCGACCTGGCGCGCTACGACGGTCCGTCGAGCGACGCCGGTCCGCAGGTCACCTCCGATCCGGGCGAGTACGTCGACACCGAGGTCGTCTTCCGGCAGCAGTGCTGTCCCGGGTGCTTCACGGCCATCTACTCGGGCATCGTGCCGGTCGACCATCCCGACCGCGTCGCCGAACTCGCCCAGCTCATCCCGGCGGTGGCGGGTCGATGACGGTGACCTCCATCCCCGACCGCCCCTCGGACGGCGCGGCCCCACCGGGTCGGGCCCGGTGGGGTGATCGCCTGGTCGGGTATCCCGCGGATCGCGCGGCGGCCTACCGGCGGGCGGGGGAGTGGACCGATCGCCCACTGGCCGACCGGTTGCAGGACACCGTCGACCGTTTCCCCGATCGTCCCGCCGTGGTGACCGATGTGGCATCGATGACTTACGCCGAGTTTGGAGTTCGTTCCGATCAGCTGGCCGCCGGGTTGCTCGATCTCGGGCTGCGACCCGGTGATCCCGTGCTGTTTCAGACGGGGAATCGGATCGAGACGGTGCTCGTCTGGTACGCGTGTATCAAAGCGGGCCTGGTCCCGGTGGCGACACTCGCGGCTCATCGGGCACACGAGATCGGCCACATCTCCCGTGCGGTCGGGGCGGTCGGCCACGTCGTCGAGGCGGGGCTCGGCTTCGACCTCGTCGAGTTCGCACGCCGGCAGGCGGAGGGACATCCGACGCTGCGGACGATCCTCACCATCGGGGCGCCCGACGGCGTCGGGGACGACGTGAACCCGGTCGAGGCGCTCGGCTCCGGAATCGCGCCCGCGGAGGCACGAGCGCGGATCAACGCGATCCAGGCCGACGTCGATCCGCTCGACGTGTGTGCGTTCCAGCTGTCCGGCGGCACGACCGGTGTGCCGAAGGTCATTCCGCGGCTGCACGTCGAGTACTGGGACAACGCCCTGCTGTACGCCCGGCGCCTCGGGTGGACCGAGGAGACCCGGGTGGCCCATCTGATCCCGATCATCCACAACGCGGGCATCAGCTGCGGCCTGCACGCCGCACATTCGGTGGGTGGCTGCCTCGTCCTCGCGACCGCGGACGTGTCGAAGGCGTTCCCGCTCATGGCACGTGAACAGGCGACGGACGTCCTGATCGGGCACGGGCATTATCAGGCCGTCGCCGGTCCGGACTTCGACGCACCGAGCACCTTCCTGCGCACCGTCATCCTGTCCGGGGCGAAGCCGAGTCGTGAGCTCTTCGACCGAGCCGGCGGGGAGAAGCGCTGGGTCGGACAGCTCTTCGGTATGTCCGAAGGCCTGTTCACGGTGTCCCCACGCGACTCGTCCGACGAGGCCCGCCGGACCTCCGTCGGTACCCCGATCGCGGCCGGCGACGAGATCCGCATCCTCGAACCCGGAACGGAGACCGAGCTGCCCGACGGCGAGGTCGGCGAATTGTCGTGCCGAGGCCCGTACACCATCCCTGGCTACTTCGATGCGGCCGAACACAATCGGACCGCGTTCACGTCCGAGGGCTTCTATAGGACCGGGGATCTCGCGAAGGTCGTGGTGATCGACGGGGTGCGCCACCTGTCCATCGAGGGACGGATCAAGGACCTCATCAACCGCGGCGGCGAGAAGATCAACGCCGAAGAGGTCGAGCAGTTGCTCGTCACCCATCCGCAGGTGCGCAACGCCGCGGTCGTCGCGATGCCGGATCCGCGTCTGGGAGAGCGGACCTGCGCGTACCTCGTGACCGCCGACGACCGGCAGGTGTCGATGGAGAGCGTCCAGGCCCACCTGGAATCGCTTGGCGTGGCCAAGTTCAAGTGGCCCGAGCGACTCGAGCTCGTGCCGGAACTGCCCCAGACGAACGTCGGGAAGATCGACAAGAAACGACTCCGCGCCGATGTCGTGGCCAAGCTCGACGCCGACGCCGGGTCCGCCGCCGCGCCCTCGGGCGCAGACCAGTGAGGAACAATCCATGAAACTCAGTCGAATCGCCGTGCTCGGTGGCGGTCCGGGTGGGCTGTACGCCGCGCGACTTCTCAAACGGAGTCATCCCGACGCAGAGGTGACCGTCTGCGAACAGGGCTCGCCCGACACCACTTTCGGGTTCGGCGTCGGACTCGCATCCCGTACGCAACGCAACCTGCGCGAGGCGGACCCCGCGTCTCTCGACGCCATCGTCGCGGTGTCGCATCCGCACGAGATGTCGATGCAGGTCGGTGACGACGTCGCCCGTCTGTCGCACGGGGAGCTGCTCGCGATCGCGCGTACGACACTTCTCGACGTTCTCCAGCAGCACGCCGTGGCCGCCGGTGTACGGCTCGAGTTCGGTGTGCGGCGGTCGGTCGCCGACCTCGACGCCGACCTCATCGTCGCCGCCGACGGTGTCAACAGTGCAACCCGGACGGACATGGCCGACGATTTCGGGCCGGCCATCTCCACCGGCGAGGGACTGTATCTGTGGTGCGGAGCCGACGTCGCCCTCCCGAGCGCGATCTTCACACCGGTCACCACCGCGGACGGCACCTTCGTCGCGCACGCCTACCCCTACGCGTCCGACCGGAGTACGTTCCTGATCGAGACCGACGAGACCACCTGGCGTCGTGCCGGTTTCGATCTCTCCACCGAGAACACCCCGATGACCGACAGCGACCAGACCGCGCTGGCGTATCTTCAAGACGCCTTCGCCGACACGCTGGGCGGGCACCGGCTGATCGGCAACCGCACGCGGTGGCTGCGGTTCCGCACCGTCACCTGCGCCCGGTGGCACTCCGGGAACGTCGTGCTCCTGGGGGACGCCGCACACACCGCGCACTACTCGATCGGTTCGGGAACCAAACTCGCGATGGAGGATGCGATCGAACTCGATCACGCGGTCCGGAGTGCGACGACGCTCGACGAGGCGCTGTCGGCGTACGAGTCGGCGCGTCGGCCGAACGTCGAGTATCTGCAGTCGATCGCGGCGCGTAGCGAACAGTGGTGGGAGTCGTTCCCCCGCCGCACCGAAATCCCGGTGGACCAGTTGATGATCGCGTACATGACCCGTGCCGGGAAGGTCGGACTCGACCGCTTCGCGTCCTCGGCGCCCGAAGTGGCCCGCCGCGGGCTCGCCGCGTATGCCGGCGTCGACGATGCTGCCGTCCCCGCCGGCGGATTGTCGACATGGGTGGTCGGACAACCGTTGTCACACGGGCCCTGGACGTTCCCGACCCGGCAGGCCCCCGCCGAGCTGTTGCTCGACCCGGGAACCACCCGGCTCGAGGTCGACATCGACTCCGCCTGGGGAGAGGCCGCGGTACCTCTTCTCACTGCAGCTACGGGCGCGTCCGCAGTGTGGCTGACCGGCCGAGGCGACCGGGACGCGGTGCTGACGCGCCTGGACCTCGGCGAGCGCCTGCGTCAGGAGACGGACGCGCTGGTCGTCGTGGAGGCGCCCACCGGCTCCTACGACGATCTCGTCGCCGGGTTGGTGAGTCTGCGCACCGATCTCGTCGCCGTGACCGACGGCGACGCCCCGGACGACGTCCCGGAGGTCGGGCGCGGCGCGGGGGCCGGACGCACTATTCTTCGCCTATGACCAGCTCGACGCCCCAGGAGTCGCCGACCGCCGGGCGCACCGGCCGCAGCAATTCACGGCGTGAGCTGGTCGAACGCGAGATCATGGAGCAGGCCACCAGGTTGTTCGCCGAACGCGGGCTGGCGAGCACCACTCTTCAGGACATCGCCGACGCCACCGGCCTGACGCGTCCGGCGCTCTACCACTACGTGGCCAACAAAGACGAGCTGTTCGCCCGGCTGGTCAGCGAGATCGCCGAGGAACCGGCCATCCTGCTCCACGAGATCAATCAACGAACAGACCTCGATCCCGTCGGGAAGATCCACGAGATGGCGATGTCCATCGCGCTCCACCAGACCCAGACCCTGGATCGGTTCCGGCTGCTGATCCGCTCGGAGGCCGAGCTGCCGCCCGCGCTCGCCGAGACCTACCGGCAGAGCCGCCGGCGGGTCCTCAAGGAGTTGGTGGCCGTCATGGAGGAAGGCATCGCCGGGGGCCGGTTCCGTGCCGCCGATCCACGGATCTCCGCGCTCGGCATCGTCGGCATGCTGAACTGGCTGGCCTGGTGGCATCACCCGGGTGACAGCGAGAGCGACCGTAAGGTCGCGCGCCAGCTGGCCGACATGGCGGTCAACTCGGTCGTCGACCCCGATGCGGACAACACCGTGTCGGGCGCAGAACGACTCATCGCGCAGATGCGGCAGAACCTCGATTACCTGGAGCGGGAGGTCCGGGAGCGCACGTCACCCCCTTCCGCTCCCTGAGGAGCGCCCGGAGCTTACGGAGGCGACGTCTACTTCTGCTCCCTGAGGAGGCCGGAGCTTGCGGAGGCCGTCACGAAGGGTCCTGGTGAGATGCGTCGCCAGCCCTTCGAGGCTCGTCGACCTCGACGCGCTCCTTCGTCGCTTGCTCGGCCCGGCGGCTGGCGCTCCTCGCACCTCAGGGAGCAATGGTTCTGTCCTCCTTTCGGACTAGGGAATTCTTCTCGCGCCTGCCGCCGAGTGCGGGATCAGATCCGTCCGAACTCCGCCATCGCGTCGGCGAGGGTCATGCCGTTGCGGATCGCGGCACGGACGTCGATCTCCTTCTCCGTCATGGTCTCCGCTGCCTCGAGCACGACGTCGACGATTCCAGCGGGGATGACGATGACACCGTCGTCGTCGCCGAGGATGAAGTCCCCGGGCTCGATGACGACCGGCTGTCCGGACGCACCCGGCAGGGTGACGGGTTGCTGCCACGTCTCGACGCGCCAACGGCCGCTGGTCTGCACCGAGGTCGGATAGCGGGAGAACGTCGTGAAACCGATCTCGTGGAGCCATCTCTTGTCGCGCACACCGCCGTCGACCACTGCGCCGACGGAGCCCCGCTGCATCATGCCGATCGCGACGAGTTCACCGAAGTAACAGACGCCCCGGCCGTTCCCCTGCCACACGGAGACCTCGTCCGGGCCGATCTGGCTGCACGCCTGCGCTTTCAGCGGGTCCCGTCCCGGGGCGGCGCTCGTCGCGCCCGAGATGGTGAACGCCCAGCCGGCCAGCCGTTCGCGTCCGGCCGCACACGTGAAGTCGGTGCTGAGCGCCTGATCACGGTGGCCCAGGTCGTCGAGGACGTCGGCGACGTTCGCGACGTCGACGGCGAGGAAGCGGGAGCGGATGAGTGCGCGGTCGGTGGTGGTGCGCATGGGCATCGGCGGCTGACTTTCGGTGAGGGCGGGCGAGGAGCGGGGGACGAACTGCTGTCGCATCAGGTGTCCTGGCGCGTGCGCATCCGCAGGCGGCGGAACGCGGTGAACAGGACGACGACGGCCAGGACTCCGTAGAGGACCCATGTGATCGCGCTGCCCACCAGCACACTCGGATCGCCGCCGCTCGACATCATCGCGTTGCGCAGGCTGGTCTCGGCAAGGGGGCCGAGGACGACGCCGATCATGACGGGGGCGAGTGGGAAACCATAGCGTCGCAGCAGATATCCGACGAAGGCGATGGCGATGACCAGGATGAGGTCGGTGATCGCGGCCGAGGTCGCGTAGACACCGAGCACGCAGAACACCGCGATCCCCGCGTAGAGGTAGTGCCTGGGGATCAGCAGCAGTTTCGCCCAGATGGCGGCGAACGGCATGTTGAGGATCAGCAGCATGACCAGGCCGATGAACAGGCTGGCGATGAGTGTCCAGACGAGATCGGCGTTGCGTTCGAAGAGCAGGGGGCCGGGCTGCAGGCCGTACTGTTGGAATGCGGCCAGCATGATCGCCGCGGTGGCGGAGGTGGGTAGACCCATCGCGAGCAGGGCACCCATCGCGGTGCCCGACGTCGCGTTGCCCGCCGCCTCCGGACCGGCGACACCGCGGATGGCGCCGTGACCGAACTGGGGGTCGGGTCGTTTGCGGTCGAGACGACGCTCGGTTCCGTAGGCGAGGAACGTCGGCACCTCTGCGCCGCCGACCGGGATGACGCCGAAGGGGACGCCGAAGCCGGTGCCGCGCAACCACGCCGGAAGCGCCTCGCGGAACTCGGCGCGCTTGAGGAAGGGCCGCCCGATGACGGCGTCCGCGTCCGGCGCACGCGTGCGGTGGATGCGGGAGGCGACGTAGAGGACCTCGCCCAGGGCCAGGGTGCCGACGGTGATGACGATGATGCTGATGCCGTCGAACAACTCGGGCGCGCCCATCGTGAAGCGCTGGGTGCCCGAGATGCCGTCGATCCCGATGACCGCGAGGATCAGCCCGATGAGCAGTCCGGTCAGGCCCTTGATAACGGAGTCGGAGACCACCGAGGCAATCGCGATGAAGGCGAAGACGGCGAGGGCGAAGTACTCGGCGGGACCGAATTGAATGGCGAGATCGGCGAGCTTGGGCGCGAAGAACACGACGATGGTCGTCGCGATCATGCCGCCGATGAAGGCGCCGATCGCGGCGGTGGCGAGTGCCTGGGCGGCCCGCCCGCGTTTGGCCATCCGATGACCCTCGAATGATGTTGCGATGGCGGTGGACCCGCCGGGCGTGTTCATCAGGATGCCCATGGTCGAGTCACCGAACAGGCCGCCGAAGTACACGCCGGCGAACATGATGAACGCGGCGGTGGGGTCGAGGGTGAAGGTCACCGGCAGCAGCAGTGCGACGGCCATCGCCGAACCGAGGCCCGGGAGCACACCCACCGCGGTGCCGAGCAGCGCGCCGATGAAGACCCAGAGCAGGTTCATCGGGGTGAGCGCCTGGGAGAAGCCCTCGAACAGGAGTGAGACGTTGTCCATCAGAACAGCCCTCCCAGGATGCCGGCGGGCAGGTTCAGCCCGAGACCCGCCGAGAAGAACGCCTGCACCGCACAGGAGACGACGAGCGACACCGCGATGTCGAGGACCGGACGGGTGGAACCCATGGCGTAGGCGACGATCCAGAACAGCAGCGCAGCGGACAGGATCCAACCCAGCGGGATCAGCAGCACGGTGAAGGCGATGAGTCCGGCCAGGACGAGACCCAGTGCACGCCAGTCACTCTGCGTTCGCCACTGACCGGTCGCGGGCGGCACGATGTCGGGATCGGGCTCGTCGGGGTGACGCAGGGTCTGCACGGTCAGGAGTCCGGCGATCAGGTAGGCGCAGATCGTCAGGATGATCGGGAAGAACGCGGGCCCGGGAGTCGCTGCGCTACCCGGGATGTCCATCCCGATGATGCCGGCGGTCAGGTAGACGGCAAGTGCGAGCATGAGGCCCGCGACGACCAGACCGCTTCGGCCGGTGAGCGGTCGGCGCGCGCGGTCCGATCCGTGTCCGTCGTCGAGCGTCGTGCCGGCGGGCTGTACCGCCGCATTGTCAGTCGTCATGATGGGCTGCCTTCACTGCCAGTACGGGGACCTCGGCGTCGATGAGGATGCGCTGTGCGTTCGAGCCGAGCAGGAGTTTCCCGACGCGGGACCGGCGGCGCAGTCCGACGACGATGAGATCGGCGGCCAGTTCTTCTGAGACGTCGATGAGTTCGGCGGCCGGATCGGAATCCTCGCGACGATGGCCGAGCCAGCGAATCACGGTGTCGTTGCCGGCGTTCTCGATAGGGGCGAAGTCGGGCTCGGGAATGCCACCGTCGTCGTCGACAGCAGGGGTTTCCATGTCGAAGACGATCAGTTGAGAGCTCTCGCTGCGCGCGAGGCGCCGGCCGTGTTCGAAGGCCGCTCGACCTTCGGGGGTGTGGGCGAAAGCGACAAGGATGGGCATGGGTTCTCCGTGATGTCGTGTGGGGCAGAAGTTGTGCAGTGCAGGTTCGGCGACCGCCGGTCAGTCAGTACCCGAGGTCGGCCCAGATGCCGCGGACGAACTCCGATTGCTGGTCGATGACCTGGTTGAATCCGGTGCCCGGCGTGAACGTGTCGGACCAGTTGTTGCGCTGCAGTGCATCTCGCCACTCGGGTGATTCGACGACCTCGGTGACGATCGCCTCGAGTTCGGTGCGCTGGTCATCGGTGATGCCCGGCGGTGCGACCACCCCGCGCCAGTTGGTGAGGGTGACGTCGTAACCCAGTTCGGACAGGGTCGGCAGATCGATGGCCGGGACCGGCTCGGGGGCCGAGATCGCCAGCGCGCGTAGATTTCCGGCGGTGATCTGGTCGACGAAATCCTCGTAACCACTGACCGAGGCCTTGATCGTCCCGGACATGAGTGAGGTCGCCAGTTCGCCACCACCGGAGTAGGCGATGTAGTTGACCGCGCCGGGGTCGATACCGTTCTCCCGAGCCATCTGGCTGATGATCATCTGGTCGACGCTGCCCAGCGAACCGCCACCGAACGTGAAGTTCTTGGGGTCCTTCTTCCATTCGGCCATCAGCTCTTCGATGGTCGTGATCGGAGAATCAGCCGGCACGACGACGACGTCGTAATCGTCGGCGAGCCGCGCGATGGGGGTGACGTCTCCGAGATCCACGTCGGACCCGTTGATGTTGATCGCGCCCAGCATCGTGATGCCCATGACCATGATCGTGGTGGCGTCGCCGGTCATCCCCGCGAACTGGCTGAGTCCGATCGTGCCGCCGGCACCGGGGATGTTGACGACCTGCGAGTTGTTGACGATGTTCTGGGCTCGCAGCGCCTGCTGCATCTCGCGCGCCGCACCGTCCCAACCACCACCGGCGGCCGCGGGCGCGATCAGGGTCAATTGCGATCGCGCGTCGGCGCCGCCCTCGCTCCCGGCCGCGTCGACGACGCCGACGACGACGATCGCCGCGGCGACCAGTGCGCCGAGTGCTTTGACGAGCGTGGGAACACGTTTCGGCGGACGAGACGTGCGGGACAGCTCTGTCGATTCGTCGGTGCCGGGGGATGGTGCGGTCATGCGGTCCTCGTTTTCGTTCGGGGTCGGGTCCCGAGGCCGAGAGCTACCAACATCGTCTGACTCGATTCTGCTGCGGATGTGAGGACAACCACGTCGGTGGTCACATCGGAAGTGTTGGCGTAACCGTCGTCACAGTCACGCTTGGGCGCATAAGAATCGTTTTGCGCTTTTCGCGCGCGCTCGGCGTCGTACAGTTATAGATTATAACCTATGACGGTGACGCATGACACAGGGGTTGAAAAGTGGCAGCGGCCAGGTCAGCCGGCGACGGGGTCCTCGGTGAGCGCATCGATGGCACGACGTCCGAGACTGTTGCCGATGTGCTCGCGCATCACCGCGTCGGCACGCTCGGCGTCACCGTCGGCGACGGCCTCCATGATCGCCCGGTGCTCGGCGGTGACCCGCGACCGGTCGTCGGGTGAATCGCCCCGGTGGGAGAGGCCGATGACTCGGTAACGATCTGCTTTGTCCCAGAGTCGTTCGAGGATGTCGATGAGAACGGGGTTGCCCGAAGCGCGGTACACCGTGCGATGGAATTCCCGGTGTCGGACAAGGGCATCGACATCGGACGCACTGGCAATGGGCGAGAGGCGATCGAAGGCATTGCTGATGGCGGCGATGTCGGCCGCCGTTCGCGTCCGCGCGGCGAGCGCCGCCGCGAGCGGGTCCAGGTTCTCGCGTACCTGGTAGAGGTGGCGCGCCTCATCGGCCGATACGGGGGTCACGCGCGCGTCTCGGTGGGCCTCGAGTTCGACCATGCCCTCGGCGGACAGACGGCGGATCGCCTCGCGGAGGGGAGTCGTGCTGACGCCGATCTCGGCCGCGAGTTTGGCCTGGGGGATCACCGCGCCGGCAGGCAGGACCCCGGTCAGAATTCGCCGCTGGAGCTCGGCGTATGCGTAATCGTTCTTGGTGAACATCCCGCCTGGTGCAGTCATGGCGGGCCTCCCGGCAGTGGTCATGGGACGTCGAGATCCGGCAGCGCCGGACGTCGCGATGATAGCACCGGTGGTGCAAGTTATAGGTTATAACCTATGGTGGGACCCATGAGTGGAGCTGAACGCCGCGCGCAACCCGATCTGCCGGTCGTCGATGTCGAGCGGCGGGTCGGGTCCGACGTGTACCGGCAGTGGCCCACGGTGGTCCGTCTACTCGCCGAGAACGTGACCCGCCATGCCGACGCCGAGACGCGCGATCGAGCTCTGGACGACATGACCCGCTGGCTTCGGGCCGGCACCAGCGACGCCGAGATCCCGTATGTGCCGGGCCGGTTGCTGATGCACGACACCACCAGCACGCCCGCCCTCGTCGACATCGCCGCGATGCGTGACGCGGTTGCCGCCCGAGGTGGGGATCCGACGGCGTTGAGTCCCCGCCTGCCGGTGGAGGTCTCGGTGGACCATTCGCTCGCGGTCGAGTCGTTCGCGCGCCGCGATGCCGCCGCGGCCAATCTCGCCCACGACATGCGCCGCAACGCGGAGCGGTATCGCTTCCTGGCCTGGGCGTCGACCACGATGGACACCGTGCACATCAACCCGCCGGGTACCGGGATCATGCACACGATCAACCTCGAACAGCTCGCCACCGTGGTGACGGTGGAGTCGGTGGACGGCATCGATCACGCGGTTCCGGACATGATGCTCGGCACGGACAGCCACACGCCCATGATCAACGGGCTGGGTGTATTGGGCTGGGGCATAGGAGGTCTGGAAGCCGAGACGGTGATGTTCGGCATGCCGACCACACTGCGGATCCCCGAGGTCGTGGGAGTCCGCCTCACCGGGACGCTCTCCGCGGGCGTGCTGGCCACGGATCTCGCGCTGGTCGTGACGCACCGTCTGCGCGAGATCGGGGTCACGGGTGAGTTCGTCGAGTTCTACGGGCCGGGCGTATCGGCACTGACGGTGGGCGCACGGGCGGTGATCGCCAACATGGCCCCGGAATACGGTGCCACCACCGGGTTCTTCCCCGTCGACGCACAGACCGTCCGATACCTGGCCGACACCGGACGTACCGCCGAACACTGCGAGCTCGTCGAGTCGGTGACACGACGGCTCGGGCTGTGGTTCGACCCCGATGCCGAGCCGCGTTTCACCCGCACGATCGACATCGACCTGGGTGCGGTGGTCCCGTCGGTGGCCGGTCCGCGTCGCCCGCAGGACCTGGTCCCGGTGACCGAGTTGCCGTCGACCTTCGACGCCGAGGGACCGGCGCAGTGCGACGACGGCGTCGACATGCCGGCGTTCCCCGTCGCCATCGCGTCGATCACGAGCTGTACCAACACCTCTGACCCGCGCCTCCTCATCGCGGCGGGTTTGGTCGCCCGCCGCGCACGGGAGCGAGGGATGCGGGTGCCGGAGTATGTGAAGACCTCCCTCGCGCCGGGTTCGCCCTCTGCCGCCGGCGTGCTCGAGCGGGCCGGTCTCACCGACGACCTGTCCGCGGTCGGCTTCGACATCGTCGGATTCGGTTGTGCCACCTGCATCGGCAACTCGGGAACGCTGCCGGCGGAGATCACCGCGGTGGCCGAGGCGCACACACGAAAGCCGGTGGCTGTGCTGAGCGGCAACCGCAACTTCCCCGGCCGCGTCCACCCGGACCTCGAACTGGGCCTGCTGATGTCGCCGCCGATGGTGATCGTCTTCGCGCTCGCGGGTGATGCGGCGATAGATCCCACCTCGGAACCGATCGGCGTCGACGCCGACGGACATGACGTGCTGCTCGCTGATCTGTGGCCCGCCCCGGAGGAGATCGACGCGCTCACCGATGCAGCGTGGCGTCCGCGTGATGTCGTCGACGACTTCGTCTCCGCGTCCCGCAATCCGGCGTGGGACGCACTCGATGTGCCGGATGGGCCGCTGTTTCCCTGGGACCCGTCGTCGACGGCCCTGCGGCGTCCTCCTTTCGCCGATGACGGCTACGCGCACACCAGGCTCGGGGAGTACACCGCGCAGCCCCTGCTCGTGCTCGGCGACGACATCACCACCGACCACATCTCCCCGGCCGGGGCGATCAAGCCCGACAGCCCGACCGGTCGATACCTCGTGGAGCGGGGTGCGGAACCGGGCGACCTGAACGTCTACGCGTCCCGGCGCGGCAATTGGGAAGCCATGTTGCGGGGCGGCTTTCAGAACAAGAACGTCCGCAACGCGCTCGCACCGGATGCGGCTCCCGCGCACACCGTGCATGCGCCCACCGGCGACGTCGTGTCCCTCCCGGAGGCCGCTAGCCGGTACGCTAGCGACGGCGACGCGGTGGTGATCGTGGCCGGGGAACGGTACGGCATGGGCAGTTCGCGCGACTGGGCGGCGAAGCTGGTGCGTCTGCTCGGAGCGCGGGCCGTGCTCGCGCGCAGTTTCGAGCGGATTCATCGGTCCAATCTGATCGGTGTCGGCGTCCTGCCGTTGCTCATCCCCGCTGACGTCGACGGCGGGCTGCAGGACCTCCGGCCCGGAGACCGACTGCACGTCGTCGGGACTGCCGACGCCGTCGAGCGCGGGACGGTGGCAGTCGTGGTCCGACGGGTCGACGGTTCCGAAATGCGTTTCGACGCCCAGGTGGCCGCCGAGACCGATCTGGATCGTCGGCTTCTCCGACGCGGCGGAGTCATCCCCAGCATTCTCGACGAGCAACTCGTGCGGTGACCTCGCGGGCCGGGGGGTGGCAACGCGTAGCTGCCAGCGAATTCACAGTGATCGGTCAACCCCCTCATAACCTGCGAGTTCACTCTCGATACATGAGAAAGAACAAGCACATCTCCTCGGTCCCGCTCGTCGTCCTCGACGACCCTGCTGCCATCGACCACGCGTACGACCTGTTCCGTCGCGACATCCCGCTGGCTGTCGTCAGCAGTCAGTACTCCGCAGTCCTGCCGTTCATGCTCGGCAACAACGGGCAGACCGCGGCATTCGTCGCCGACGTTGACGACCCCGACCAGCTCGCGGAGGCGATCGTGATCATCGAACGCCGTTTCGGCCGAGTCGGTTCGGTCATCCGCTACGCGGCCGACATTCCGGCGGTGGCGGTGTGAGTGTCGTGGAGGAGTGAGATCGGACCGGCGGCGGTCCTCCAGAAGGTCATGACGTTCGGCTTCTTGCGTGGCTTCGCGCAGCCTCCGATCGCGGGCACGCTCGGCTCGGGGAGGGGCCAGTTTTGCGGCGAGTCGGGTGGTGGTGCGCCCCGGAATGTCCTCTGTCGCAACGGTGTGCGGTGAGGCGATGCCTGGCCGTCGCGATCCTGAATCAGCGCCCGCCTCGTCGGCGACCGACGACGAAGTCGGATAAGTACTCCGGAGTATGAATCGGGGGTCAAGGCACGGCGGTGCGGGCCAAACGCTGGAATCGGTTGGCCCGTACGGGTGAATTCTCGCAGGTCGGGTGCCGACACCCTCAAATCGTTGCGATAGTGCATTTGCCGCCGTCGTCGAGGCAGCTGGCATTTCGTATTTCTGACCAAGACAAGGGGTACACCGCATGAGAATGAAGCATCGACTGGGAGTATCGGCCGCGGCTGCGGCAATGGTGTGTGGCGCCGGACTGCTCACCGCACCCACCGCCGACGCGGCGATGGTGACGATCTATCCCAACTATAGTGACGCCAATTGTCTGGGGCGGGGG
The DNA here is from genome assembly GCF_025143765.1 of Gordonia sp. p3-SID1431. Classification (NCBI taxonomy): domain Bacteria; kingdom Bacillati; phylum Actinomycetota; class Actinomycetes; order Mycobacteriales; family Gordoniaceae; genus Gordonia; species Gordonia sp. p3-SID1431. The sequence goes on along the minus strand of NZ_JAMBDT010000023.1, from coordinate 31,281 downwards.
TCTGTGAGCAGCCTGCAAGTCGCGGCCACACCAGGAAACTCCACGAACTGGCGTCCCGGACGTTGGACAGCCGTTACCGCGCCCGCCGGTGCAAGTGTTCAGCTCACCGCCAACTTGTTCTGCAAGACTTGGTACGGCGCAGGGGCGTACCGCACCGCGATCAAGCGAGTCACCGTCGTCGCGAACAAGAGCTACTACTTCTGAGCCACCCCACGCCTTCACTCCAGCCCCGCGCTCCTAAGTGCCTCCTCCAGAAAGTTGTCCGGCGTGGGGCGGGAGGCGGACGTCTCGATGTCAGGGGGCGACCGAGCGCCGACCTCGATGAATGACGCTGACAAAGAACAGTTTTCACGGTTGGGTGACATAGGGTCTGTCTGTCGATCCGATGAAACCGTCGGGCGTCGCGATGAGGCAAGTCCGGCAGCCGAGAGTGACGGCGGCTCGGCCTACTGTCAGCGTCCGCTCAGGGAACGGGGGCGAGTAGGCGCTGCCGGGTGCGGTCGACGATGTGAAGGAAGGTCGCGCTGTCGTCGTAGGCACGGGCCAAGATCAGCCCGCCTTGGATCGCCGCGACCGCGTCCAGGGCACGGTCTGAAGCCTCTTGGTTGGTGAGCCCGCCGCGCCGTAGCGCTTCCGCGAGAGCGTCGACCCAGTCGCTGAAGTAGCTGCGGACCGCGTCAGCGAATGTCTCCTTCTCCTGGCCCAACGTCATTGCCGCGAACAGGCACACGCTCTCGCGGGACATAAAGTAGTCGGCCACCTCTTGTGACACAGCCTCGACCGCTTGAGTTGCGCTCTCGGTCGTGCGAAGTGGCACGAAGACCCGTTCCTCGAACCACTCGCTCACCTCGTCGAGAACGGCACGCGCCATGTCCGTTTTCCCGTCAGGGAAAAAGTGGTAGAGGCTGCCGCGGCCGAGTCCGGTCTCTTGCTGGATGACCGACAGCGAGCCGGCTTCGAAGCCTCGCTTGCGGAAGACGCCGGCCAGCGCGCGGACCGCGTCGGATCGGTCGAGGACGGTTCGGGCCATTACAGTCCGAGGTCGCTCAAGCCGGGGTGGTCGGCCAGCCGGGGACCGGAGGCGTCCCAGAAGAACTTGCGGTCGGACTCCGTGATCGCGACGTCGTTGATGCTCGCGTGGCGGTGGGTCATCAGGCCGTCCTTGTCGAAGTGCCATTTTTCGTTCCCGTATGCGCGGAACCAGTGGCCGGTGAGATCACGATACTCGTAGGCGAAGCGCACCGCGATGACGTCGCCGGTGAATGCCCACAGCTCTTTGATGAGTCGGTAGTCGAGCTCGCGGTCCCACTTGTCTGTGAGGAATTCGACGATCGCGGCACGGCCCTGGACGAAAGTCGATCGGTTCCGCCACCAGCTGTCCTCGCTATACGCGAGGGAGACGCGCTCGGGGTCACGCGTGTTCCACGCGTCTTCTGCGGCGCGGACCTTCTGGGTAGCGGTGGCCTCGGTGAACGGCGGCAGCGGAGGACGAGACATGACAAGCTCCTTTCAAGAGCACGGGTGTACCTATCGGTTCAGCGTGTACTGAATAGTATGCGATGTACCAAACGGTACAGACTGTCCCGCCGCCGGTCAACCCGACCCAGGCCCCTACGCTGCTCCCGGGGCGAGGGCTTCGGTGGGAGTGGCTGGGGCCGAACCTGTCCGGTCTCTCGCTAGGCATTCTGAACGTCCCCGACCTTCCATTGGTCCTAGCACATTGGGCACCATCGAATCAGAGTATTCGTTCTCGCACAGCGTATTTCGACAGGAGTCAGCAGGCCGGCCGTCGGGGCCACGCCTGTGCCGAACCCGCGATCTCGATTCAGTTGGCAGCGAACTACGCAATCCGGGTGCCGCAAACGCGGGTTAGTGACTCACCAATTAGCTGTCACAACTCCCAACTACGGTGTCATCGGACAGTGAGCCATCAACGCAGGACCAACGCAGCAAGCGGATATGCAGTGTTACCCGCAGCAATAGCCTGCATATCTCCCAGATGTGTCAGCCTGGCCACTCCTCCTGATCGTCGTAGCCAGTGGTTGTGAATCGCTGCTGGACAGGGTATTAGACACTCAGTGCCAGAGTCGTCCTGCGGAGATCAGTCGGAAGCCGGCCCCGAAACCGCTTTGCCAGAGGTGGTCCCGCCGCTGCTGGCAGAAAGGCCGTGGCCAGGATGGGCGCGCCCGGTCTGTCAGAGGCGTGGGACGTCGTCGTCGGGCGAATAGGGGTGTATGCGTTTCTGCACTGCTTCCATGACCAACGCGGCGACCATCACAGCGACCGGCATGACAAGACCACCCAGGCTCACCATACGCGTCTGACCTTCCTTCTGATGTCCTGCTCAATGTGTTTCGAAAGTGCTCTAGCGCAGTGTGTTTCGGGATCTACTAGGGCCGATGCGACACCGATCTACGACCGGTCATCGGACGTTACGTGTGCGGCGTGACAGTGTCGCGGCGGGTACGCCGCTGCCGTCACCCGTTGTCGGGTTGCCCAGCCCGCCAGGAGATCGAGGTGTCACTGCAACGTGGTGAGGAATACAAGGATGGCGGCCAGGGTGATGAGGTAGGCCAGGGCCCACCGTAGGTCGTGATGTGGGGTGGGCGGGGTGTAACGGTGAAATGTGAGGCTGCGGGATGTCATGACTGCAAGTTCGATCAAGTTGGCGTTGTGGGACAGCAAGAGTCGTCGTAGGGCCAATGCCCGTCCCGCGCGTGAACAGAACGCACCCTGAGGTCGGGGGTCATGTCGCTGTGCGTTGGGAGGCGTGGCCCGGCCGTAGAGGTGTGTGACGCGGTCAGCGCCGTCGAGCGGAAGCCAGCTGCTGTCGAGGCATGCTGTGGCGGCCGCGGGCACCCATGCTGGCGGTCAATGCCGGGCCGGGCGTGCGTCGCTGCTGTTCTACGGGTGTCCGGTGTGGCTGGTACCGGTGTTCGGATTGATCCGGGTGGTGACGTCGCCGGCCCATGATGTGGGTCCACCAGTGCTGCAGCGGGCTGGGGTCGGGCCAGACGATCGGGTGAAGTTCAGGGGCGGGGGCCGACATCGGTTGGGTCCTTCCTGGGTCATGTCGCCGGAACGTGCCGGGGGTGAACGTCGTGTTCCTAGATAGCACTCGTCTGGGTGAATCGCCACCCTGTGCCGAAAGCGGGCTACTGCTCTGCTCTTGGGTCGAGTGCTGTTGTGCCGGTGGAGAACTGAGTGCGTTGATCATCGAAAAGATGCTTGGCACTCACTGGCGTTGAGTGCTAATCTGATGGCGCGCAGTGATGGTTGATGTGGTGCCGTCAGCGTGGCGGCACCCGTGGATCAAGGAGGTGTTTGCGATGCTGGGTATCGATCCGTTCTCCATGGTTGATGACTGGGCTCGAGGGCTTCTCACCGGCGAGTCCGGCGCTGGCCGACGTACACCGCGATTCATGCCGATCGATGTGTACAAGGTCGACGACCACTATTCGTTGATTGCCGACCTGCCTGGGGCTGATCCTGGTTCGATCGATCTCAACGTCGACAACGGGGTGTTGACCTTGTCGGCGCATCGCAGCGCACTCTCGGATGAGGGTGTGCAGTGGTTGGCCAACGCGCGTTTCGCCGGCACCTATCGTCGGCAGATCACTCTGGGTGAGGGTGTCGATCCGGCGAAGATCTCTGCTGCCTATGACAACGGTGTGCTCACGGTGACGATCCCGGTGGCCGAGAGAGCCAAGCCTCGCAAGGTGGCCATCGAGCATTCCGGCGACGGACGTCAGGAGATCACCGCCGGTTCCGAGGCGGCCTCGGGCTGACTGACCGGGGAGGTGGTCGTCACCGTCACCCCAGTACCGGGAGGTCTGAGATGATGATGGGCTGCGTCACGGCTGCGTCGCCAGCCGGATGTGTCGACGTGATCGACGCCGAAGACACCTGGCTGGCCGCTGAAATCGATGCTGTCTTCGCGCAGGTCGGCGATCCGCAACAGGTGCTACCTACCCTCACGTGCGGGGTCGCCACCGTTCGGCGCCGGGTACCTGGTTCAAGCCGGATCGCCGCTCGCATCGCGCACCTGCGGCCGCGACACCGAGTGGTGAGGCGAGGTGGGCGGCAGCGTGGCCCGCCCACCTCGATCTGAGAGCTTCTGAAAGACGCCTGCGTCCGGGAGCCGGAGGGGTTGGCGGTCTCGGGCTCTGGGCGATCGCTGTCACGCATCGAGCGTGACGTGGCATGACCCGAGTGAGGTGGGCGGCCCAGGTTCATTCGGGTGTCTCATGACGAGCCCGACACTTTTGAACAGCCCGACAGTCGATGCTGCTCGCTAGTTGTCTTGGTTAGTGGCACAGTCGCATACGTTGTCACAGACTGAGTGCAGTCTGATCGTCCGCGTCGCGCCGAAGCTGTGATCGATCGGCTCCTCGAATGCCATGCCAGCAAGGTGTTCGAGACCATGGTCAGTGTCGGGAACATAGTGATGCATCGGACGCGAAAAGCAGCAACGAGTGACTGTGCAGTGGTAGCGGAGCGTGTCGGTTGCTCTCGACTGTCGGTGTCCGTCGTCTCGCCTTGAGAGCAGAGGATGAAGGCTGTCTGTTAAGACCAACTTCACAACGTCTCGGGCGACGCGCGACACAGCTGTGGGAATGCAACGACACCGGTGCCAGCGAAGACACCTCGCGTGGTCGGCGCCGCTGGCATACACAAGATTGAAAACGATTGTCGAGCAGTCACGGTCATGACGGAGACCATCAATCGCGCCGGTCAGAGCAACCCTCGCGACTTGAGTAACAGATAGTGATCGGCGAGCTTGGCGGGCAGCTTGTCCGGCGGCGCATCCACCACGTCGACGCCGAGCCGGCCCACCGCGGTGGCGGTTCGGTCCCGCAGGGTGAGTGTGCGTGCCGCGGCGGCGGCGTCGTAGATCTGCGCGGCGTCGGCGCGCTCGGTGAGCATGGCGTTGAGGGCGGGGTCGGCGACCGAGCCGATGATGACCTTGTAGCGTTGCGCGAGCACCGACAGCGGGGGGAGCAGCGACTCCTCGACGGCCGCGGGCTCGAGGGGCGTGAGTAGGACCAGCAGTGCGCGCTGTCGCCCGATCTTGGCGACCTCGGCACCGAGAAGTGGCCAATCGGCTTCTAGGAGAGCGGGTTCGAGATCTGCCATCGCGGTGACGAGGCTGTTGAGCAGCATCGTGCGACCGACGCCGACCACCCGTCGATGGACCCGCCGGTCACCGGCGATCAGATCGACCCGGTCGCCGGCGTGCGACGCGAGTGCGGCAAGCAATAGTGCGGCATCCATCGCGGCGTCGAGTCGAGGTGTGTCGCCCACACGCCCGGCCGACGTCCGAGACGTGTCCAGGACGATGACGATGTGCCGATCCTTCTCCGGTTGCCACGTGCGCACCACGGTCGAACGACGCCGGGCGGTGGCCCGCCAGTCGATGCTGCGGACATCGTCACCCTCGACATAGTCACGCAGGGAATCGAATTCGGTTCCCTGACCACGCACGCGCACCGCCGACCGACCGTCGAGCTGACGCAGGTGGGCCAACCGTGACGGCAGCAACCGCCGCGAATCGAAGGGCGGGAGTGCGCGGACGCGGCCCGGCAACGGCACCGACCGTTGGCGTCCGGCGAGGCCGAGCGGGCCCACGCGTCGAACGGCAACCCGGACCGCGAGACGGTCACCGCGCCGGGTGGGGGTGAGAGTCGTTGTCACCGAGCGGGTCTCCGCACGTGGAACGGAAACCCGGTGGGTGTTCGACGACGCACCCGCCGACGGTTGCCAACTGTCGCGCAACACTCCGCGAAACGTACCGGATCCGTGGTTGGTGACGGCGATCGAACACGTCGTGCTCTGGCCGAGCCGGATCGGGCCGGGTGCCGACCGCGACATGGTGATCGACTTCGTGGACCCTGCCAGCGCGATATCGAGGCACACGAGCAGGGCACAGAACAGCGCCCACAGCACGGGGACAGCGTAATTCGGCCAGACTAGGATGGGTACCGCACCAAGCAGCACCAGGATCAGAAAGCGGCCCGTGAGGAACATCAGCGGGGGACGGGCACCGAGTTGATCGCGGCGTCGAGCACCGAACCCACCGACACCCCTTCGAGTTCGGCCTCCGGGCGCAACGACAGGCGGTGCGCGAGCGTCGACTGGGCAAGCGCTTGCACGTCGTCGGGGGTCACGAAGTCGCGGCCGTTCAGCCACGCCCATGCCCGGCTCGTGCCGAGCAGTGCGGTTGCGCCGCGCGGACTGACGCCGAGGGCCAGTGACGGCGAGAATCGGGTGGCCCGGGCGATGTCGACGATGTAGGCGGTGACCTGCGGGGCGACCGTCACCCGGCGGACCTGCTCGGCGCCGGCCTCGATGTCGGCGGCCGAGGCGACCGGACGGAGGCCGGCGGCGGACAGATCCCGCGGATCGAATCCGGATGCGTGCCGCGTCAGGACGGTGATCTCGTCGTCGCGAGGGGGGAGCGGCAGGGTGACCTTCAGCAGGAAGCGGTCGAGCTGGGCTTCGGGCAACGGGTAGGTGCCCTCGTACTCGACCGGGTTCTGCGTCGCCGCGACGAGGAACGGGCTCGGCAGCGGTCGGGGATCCCCGTCGACGGTGACCTGTCGCTCCTCCATCGCCTCGAGCAACGATGCCTGGGTCTTCGGCGGCGTGCGGTTGATCTCGTCCGCCAGCAAGAGATTGGTGAACACCGGTCCCTCGCGGAACGTGAATTCGGAGCTGGCGGAATCGAACACGAGCGAGCCGGTGACATCACCGGGCATGAGGTCAGGCGTGAACTGCACGCGCTTGGTCTCGACGTCGAGCGCGGCCGCCACCGACCGGACGAGCAGCGTCTTGGCGACGCCGGGAACGCCTTCGAGCAGGATGTGTCCACGGCAGAGCAGCGCGATCAGGATGCCCGCCACCGCCGGGTCCTGGCCGACGACGGCCTTCCCGACCTCGCCGCGGACGGCCCCGAGTGCATCGCGGGCGCGGTTCGGCCCTCCGCCGGGTCGGTGGTCGGTGTGGTCCGGTGGTGGCCCGGCCGGTGCCTTGGCGAACGGGTCCGCGTGTGAGTATGCGTCCGGGGCGAACGGACCGGGGCCTGGGTTGCGCGACGGGTCGACGGTCATGGCGTGTGTCGGACTTCCTTCTCGAGGTTGGTCAGTTCGGCGGTGAAATGCACGAGCTGGGCGTCGGTGGTGGGGAGCGGGCCGGACAGCAGCGACCGGACCTCGCCCAGATCGCGGTGCGTCGCCCCCACCACGGCGAGGACGATCGCCGACACCATCGGGTCCGAGTTCTCGGTCGGCGCGACGACGGTGTCCCAGTCGGGTCGGGACAGTGCGTCGGTGGCACGGGCGGCGTCGAACGGAAGTCCCAGATACGACGCCAGCGAACCCAGTGTGTGGATGCGCAGCGCCGCCGCGGCGCGCGCGTCGGCACGGGCGCGGTGGTACATCCGGCCCCGCGCCCGGGTGGTCTCGACCGCCTTGACGACCGCCGGGAGCGGCTCGGTGACCAGCGGACCGAATCGCCTGCCCCGCCACAACATCAGGGCCAGAACCGCGAAGACGGTCAACACGATCAGCGGCCCGACCGCGGCCGGGATGTCGGACTCCTCCTCCTCGGTCGCCACTTGGTCGGTGACGAAGGGCACGTACCAAAGGATCTCGTCGGAGCTCGCGAAGACCCGCACGGCGACGCCGGCGTTGTCCTGCTGTGCGAGTTGCTCGTTGGAGAGCATTGTGCCGCTGACCACGACGAACTCGGGGCGGTCGGCGGTGCGGGGCACCACGACGAGATTCGATGTCCCGTCGGACGTGAAGCAGGCGGTGGCCGCGGGGGAGGTCGGCGAGTATCCGAACGGACTGAAATCGACGACGTCGGTCTCGTCGATGCCGGGCGTGCGGCAACCCGCGGGAACCGCTGCCGGGCCGGCGCCGTAACCGGACGTGACGGGCAGGTCGAGCGCGGTGAGCACCGTGGTGTCCGGCGCGATCAGGATCACGCGGTCGGCGTCCTGCACACGCTCGCGGAACTGTTGCGTCGTACCGGGATTCAGCGACGAGGTCGAGCTCACCACCACCGTGGTCCCGTGGCCGGGACGAGGGGCGTCGGTGAACTCCTCGAGTCCGCGCACCTGCCGGAGGTCGGCCCCGTGGTCGTCGAGGATCTGAGCGAGAGCGCGCGATCCGGTGGGCTGGGCGTTGTCGGGGTCGTAGCTGACGCCGGGACCGGGCGTGCCCTGCACCCCGGTGAGTGCCGTGACACCGAGGAGTCCGACGCCGGCGACCACGACGACCACCACCAGCACGATGGTCACCCAGATCCACGCCGGCGTCTTGCTCTTCCCGGGCGCCGGTCGCATCGGCGTCGACGAGACGGGTCCGGGTGGCGTCGCCTGCACGGTGTCGGTCATCGGGGCACCGCCAGTCGCCTCGACCGGACCGAGTCCTCGTCGACCGGCCGTGCGGACGAGACCCCGCGCTCGATGTCGAGGACCGCGCGCGCGGATTCGGCCGATGCGTGTCGGTCGCCGTAGGCGATGGCGTCGAACATGTCTGTCGCCGTCTGCAATCCGGAGTCGTAGGTGGGAAAGCGGGGTCCGAGGTCGACAGCGACCTCGTGGGCGGTCAGGGACGGCTCATCGGCCAGCAGGCCGCGCTCGATACCGCGACGGGCCACGGCACGCACGGCGGCGAGCACGCACTCGTCGTACCGGCCTGCGGCGAAGGCGGCGTCGGCGTCGGACCGGAAGTCGGCCGCGGACCGGGCCGGACCTGTCAGCACCGACCCCGTTGGCGGGCCAGCGCTGGTGCGAGGAATTCGTGGGTTGCGTCGGAGATGCCGGACGACCGCGACGACGAGCCCGAGGACGAGGGCGATCGCCACGACGATCACGATGCCCCGAAGGGTGTCGGAGCCGCCGAACCAGCTGAAGACGTTGTCGGCGATCCACTCCCAGAGCCGCTCACCGAAGCGGTCGAACCACGACGGTTCGGGCGGTTGATACTCGGAGTCGGACAGCTCCTCCTCGGCCCACCGGCGTGCTTCGTCGTTGCCGGGGTCCAATGGCGCAGCGAGAACTCCGATCACCGGTCGCCCTGTCCGGAGAAGAACGGCGTCGGGGCCGCCTCGGCGCGTGCATCGTCGTAGAGGACGGCCGGGACGACGGTCAGTACCGGTTGCACGACCATCGACGCCACGACGATGCCAATCACCGCGACGACGGTCTCGGTGCCACGGGCGTCCCCGTCGGCGAACCACACGCCGGCGATCGATCCGAGAAGATCGAAGGGGTACATCATCGTCGTCATCGCGACCCACGCCAGCACGACCATGACCGCCAGGATGCCGAAGGTCCGCCAGAACCGCTCCGCCGACAACGACCCCGAGCGGGCGATCGCGCCTCGCACGGAGAGGCCGTCGACCACGATCGCAGGCGCCGTGAACACCGTGCGTACCAGCAGCCACGTCACCGGGATGAGCGCGACGAGGAAGAGGAGGAGACTCCCGGCGATCAGTACGATTCCGTCGGAGCTGACTCCCAGACCGAGGAGTGCGATGCCCGGGGTGAACGCCGCCGCGACGGCGAGTCCCAGGAGGGCGGTCCACCCCGACAGTCGGGCGAGGGACCGGCGACCCGCGCGCAGGGCGTCGTCGAGCGTCGGTACGGACCCGGCGCGCAGGCGGGCCAGGGGACGGGCGGCGAGACCGCTGAGTGCGCCCGTCATGACGGCCCACTGCGCAAAGACAGTGAGGACGAACGCGGTGACCGGTGCCAGGCTCGCCCAGTCGTCCGGGTCGTCGAGGGTCGGTTCGGCGCTCACCAGCCACCAGGTGATGAGCGCGACTGGTGCCGCCGCCGCGCCCCAGCTCACGCCGACGAGGCCCAGGAAGACACGCGGTGCCGCGAACGTGGTCGAGAAGATCTGTTGCAGCAGTGCGCTGACGGGCGTCGGCCGTCGTGGCGGCATCCACCCCGCCCACCCGTTCCCCGGAAGGGGAGCACTCGAGCCAGGTGGGGTCGACATCGCCGAACCCCATTGCGGCTGCGGTCCGGGCACGGTAGGCGGCCGCGGTGTGGGTGGACCCTGCGGCGGTCCCGCATCTGGCACCGGGCTCCACTCGTCGGAGACGACGGGCGGCTGCCACGGGGGCTCGCCGGACGGTGGTGGAGGTACGCGCGGCGGCTCGGTCATCGAGAGGTGCACCGGCCTTTCCGCACGCGGGGAAACTGTGCGGCGAACGTATCAAACAACTCCGACCGGGCACCGAAATCATCCACCGGTTGACGGACGCCGTGCTACCGTGCCGAATTAGAACACGTTCTACTTTTCTGGAGGATTCATGACCGTGGAACAAGCCGGGCTCGCCGAGAAGATCGACGCGGCCGTCGACTCTTATATCGAGCTGCTCAACTCGGGTACCGCAGAGCAGATCGCCGACCTCTACGCCGCGGACGCGACCGTCGAAGACCCCATCGGCGCGGACATCCGCGACACCCGCGAGCAGCTGGTGGAGTTCTACTCGGTGATCACCGGTATGGACGAGCGCACCGCGACGCTCAAGTGGAAGAAGATCGCCGGCGACACCGCGGTCTTCGAGTTCACCCTGGTCACCAAGACCGCCGGACTCGCCTTCGAGATCACCCCCGTCGACATCATGGTCTTCGACGCCGAGGGCAAGGTGTCGACGATGCGCGCGGTCTGGCAGCAGTCGGATCTCAAGCAACTCTGACCGCGATCCCTCCGCTCCTGAGAGAGCCCGGAGCTTGCGGAGGGCGAGTCAGCCTTGCTCCCTGAGGTGCGAGGAGCGCAAGCGACGAGCCACGAAGGGCCTGGTGGACGGCGGTTTCTAGCGATCCCCCAGACGTCTTGCGGGCCCTTCGTGGCTCGCTTCGCTCGCACCTCAGGGAGCAGAGAATACGGACGCTCAGGAAGGGTCAGCCCCGCCCCGTCGGCCTCAGCACGATTTCTTCGGGGTGGGCGTCGGCCGGGGTGGCGATGGCGTGTACGACTGCTCGGGCGACGGTCGCGGGATGCAGGAACCGCGACCCGTCGTACTCGTCTCCTTCGATGGCGACGATGTCGCGCTGCATGTCGGTGTCGATGCGGCCGGGGAAGACGGACGTCACCCGGAGGGTCGGTTCCTCGACACGCAGCCCGTCGGCGAGCGCCCGCGCCGCGAACTTGCTTGCTGCATAGGGGGTCCATCCGGGGTTGACCCGACGTCCCGCGCCGGAGTTGATGAACACGACGTGGCCCGCAGCCGCTCGCAGAGCGGGGAGCAGCAGCCGCGTCAGCTCGGCGGCCGCGATGAGATTCACCTCGAGGATGTGACGCCATTCCTCGACCGGCGTCTCCGCGACGTGCTCGAGACTGCTGGCTACTCCGGCGTTGTGGACGAGGACATCGAGCTCGGTGATCGCCTCGACCGCGGCTTCGACCTCGTCGTAGTCGGTGAGGTCGACGGCGAAGGTGCTCGCGCCGTCGAGTTCGGTCGCCAGCCGATCGAGTTCGGGGGAGGGTCGTCCGCCGAGCAGGAGGTCGTGGGTCGGCGCGAGCTGGCGGGCGATCTCGGCTCCGAGGCCGCGGCTCGCCCCGGTGATCAACGCGGTGGGCACCTCTCGACCCTACTGCGAATCCGTGGGCGGCAGCCCCGTCGGGCTCGATGAGCAGACGCCGACGTCGCGGGGCACAATCGTCGACGTGGCCAGGTACGGATTCACCCCAACGCAGCTGTCGGCACGTGCCGCGTACCTGCTTCGAGGCAACGACCTGGGCACGATGACAAGCGCTGCGCCCAAGTTGTATCCGCACATGTGGAGCTGGGATGCGGCGTTCGTCACGGTCGGTCTCGCACCGTTGTCGGTCGAGCGGGCCGTCATCGAGATGGACACCCTGCTGTCGGCGCAGTGGCGCAACGGGATGATTCCGCACATCGTCTTCGCGAACGGCCGCGACGGCTACTTCCCGGGGCCGGCTCGCTGGGAGTGCGCCCGCCTCGCCGAGTGCGCGCCCGACTTCCCCGACACGTCCGGTATCACCCAGCCGCCGGTGCATGCGATCGCGGTGCAGCGCATCCTCGATCACTCCCGACGCCACGGTCGCACCACCCGCGCCGTCGCCAACGAGTTCATCGACCGGCGCTGGAGTTCGCTGGTGCGGTGGCACCGGTGGCTGGCACACGCGCGAGACCCCAACGGGCGCGGGCGGATCACCATCTTCCACGGCTGGGAGTCGGGGATGGACAACTCGCCACGCTGGGATTCCGCGTACGCCAACGTGATCCCCGGGGTGGACCTCCCCCCGTACCAACGCGCCGACCTCGATCACGTCGACGACTTCTCGATGCGGCCCACCGACCTCGAGTACGACCGTTACATCTGGCTGGTCGAACAGATGAAGCGCGCCAACTACGACGACGAATTGCTCCCGAAGGTGATGAGCTTCGCCGTCGAGGATGTGTTCGTCAGCGCGATCTTCGCCGTTGCCTGCGACGTGCTGGCGACGATCGGCGAGGATTACTCCAAGCCGCGGTCGGACGTGCGGGATCTCCGCGCGTGGGCTGACCGGTTCCGGGCCGGGGTCGTGTCCGCCGCCAACGACCGGAACGGTGCCGCACGGGATTTCGACCTGCGCGCCAACTCGTGGATCAACACCGAGACGATCGCGGTGTTCGCGCCGCTGCTATGCGGCGGCCTCTCCCGGGACCGCGAACGCGCGCTGCTGCGACTCTTCGACGGTCCGCGGTACTGCGGCCACCCGGATCTGCGGTATGCGGTCCCGCCGTCGACGTCACCGATCTCGGCCGACTTCCGCCCGCGCGAGTACTGGCGCGGGCCCGTCTGGCCGGTGATGACCTGGCTCTTCAGCTGGGCGTTCGCCCGCCGTGGCTGGACCGAGCGGTCGGCGCGCCTGCGCGAGGAAGGACTCCGCCAGGCCACCGACGGGACGTTCGCCGAGTACTACGAGCCGTTCACCGGGGAGCCGCTCGGCAGCATGCAGCAGAGCTGGACCGCGGCGTCGGTGCTCGACTGGCTCGACTAGAGCTCCCGCATCCGACGGCACACGTCGTCGTAGACGTCCACGAGTGGCCGGGGCGTCCCCGACGACCCGGGACGCTCGTTGATCTCTACCCATTCCTCGAAGGCGCACTGCACCTCGAGATTGGCGATCTCCAGGATCATCCGTAGCTGACCGCGAGTTCGCGCCGAGCTGCGGTCGCCCAGGGCCTCGGGCCGTCGGCGTGACTTGTCGGCGTAGCGGCCGAGGGCGGCTCGGCTCAGGGTGGGTGTCGCGAGTACGAGTTTCTGCACGCGCATGAAATGGGCGGACACGTCGTCGCTGCGATCACCGAACCCCTCCAGCAGCTGCCGGTAGACGCCCTCGATGTCGGCGAGCGACAGGGCATCGGGGTCGGTGCCGGCCAGATGGTCGTCGAGTGCCTGGTCGAAACCGAAGCGGTCGAAGAGCACGCACTCTTCCTTGGTCGGGAAGTACCGGAAGAACGTGCGCGGGGAGACCCCGGCGGCAGCGGCGATCTCGTCGACCGTCGTCTCGTCGAATCCGTTGCGCTCGAACAGATCCACTGCGGCCTCGTGGATCTCCAGGCGCGTCGCATCTCGACGGCGGGCCCGCAACCCGCCGGTCTCGGAGGATTCCGGCATGGGTCGAGACTAGCGGTCGACCGGCGCAGGTGTCAGTCGGTGCCAGCCTGGCAGTCCCTGCCATTTTTCGGTAGCGTCGCCGTGTGATCGACCCGGACCACCACAGCGATGAGAGAACGACAGTGACCGAGAACGCCGCCCTCCCGGGCACCGACAACCGCACCGACACCGGCACGGATCGCAGCGCCGTGCTGCTCATCGGGGTCTTGCTGGTCGCGGCCTTCGTGGTGATCCTGAACGAGACGATCCTGAGCGTCGCACTGCCCACCCTGATGGCCGACCTCGAGATCACCGCCGCCACCGCGCAATGGCTCACCAGCGGGTTCCTGCTGACGATGGCGATCGTCATCCCGATCACCGGCTACCTGATGCAGCGCTTCACCCTGCGGTCGATCTACATCGCGGCGATGACGTTGTTCACGATCGGCACCCTCGCCGCCGCCCTCGCGCCGGGCTTCGAACTCCTGATCGTCGCCCGCGTGGTGCAGGCGTCCGGCACCGCGCTCATGGTCCCGCTGCTGATGACGACGATCCTGAACGTCGTCCCGGAGCAGAATCGGGGCCGCACGATGGGACTGGTCTCCATCGTCATCGCCGTCGCGCCGGCCGTCGGTCCGACGGTGTCCGGCCTGATCCTGCAGTCCCTCAGCTGGCGAGCCATGTTCTGGATCGTGCTGCCCATCGCGATCGGTGCGCTGATCCTCGGCGGGGTGTTCGTCCGCAACGTCACCGAACGGCGGCCCGCGCAGCTCGACCTCATCTCGGTCCCGTTGTCGGCTCTCGGCTTCGGCGGTGTCGTCTACGGTCTCAGCAGCATCGGGGAGTCGGCGGGTGGGCACGCCCCGATCCCACCGTGGGTGCCACTCGTCATCGGCGCCGTCGCGCTCGCGTTGTTCGTCGTGCGACAGCTCAAACTCGCCGACCGCGGCTTGGCACTGCTCGACCTGCGGACCTTCGCGATCGCACCGTTCCGCTTGGCCGTCGTGCTGATGGCCGGGTTCATGCTGACGCTCTTCGGCGCGCTCATCCTGCTTCCCCTTTTCCTACAGAACGTGATGGGCAAGGACGTCCTGACCACCGGCCTCGTGCTCCTGCCCGGTGGCCTGGTGATGGGTCTGCTGGCGCCCTTCGTCGGTGCATTGTTCGACAAGGTCGGTGCACGACCACTGGTGCTACCGGGCACCTTGGCCGTCAGTGCCGGCACGTGGCTGCTCACCACGCTCGACGCCGGGTCGTCGTTGGGCATGGTGATCGCGGCTCACGTGATCCTCAGTGCTGGTATCGCTTTCGGTCTGACGCCGCTCATGACCTCAGCGCTGGGATTGCTGAGTCCCGAGCTGTACTCGCACGGCAGCGCGACCGTCAGCACCATCCAGCAGGTCGCGGGAGCGGCAGGCACCGCGCTGTTCATCACGCTGATGTCCCGGGGTACACAGTCGGCCATCGACGACGGGGTGAACCCGCTGCAGGCGGGGGCCGACGGCATTTACCTGGCCTTCGTCGTCGCGGCCTGCCTGTCGCTTGTGCTCATCGCAGCGGCCGCGCTCGTCCGTGGCCGAACGGGTGCGCCGGCGGCCCGGGCCGCCGAGTCGGCCTAGCCGCTCGACCGTCGGCCCGGCCGGCTCACCGGGTCCGGTAATCCAGCAGACCGGACCAGAACTCGTCGGGGATCTCGTCGCCGGCGCGCAGCACCTGCGCCAAGCCGGCGGCCATGAAGACGCCGAGCAGACCAAGCCACAGCCCGGACATCGAGATCGTCACCCAGGCGATCACGACAGCGGCCGGCCACGGGTCGAGGATCAACAAGACCGGCGCGAAGAAGAAGCCCGCCCCGATGAACCACGAGGACAGGGCGCGGTCGCACCGCATGACCGCGGTCAGCCACCGCGGACACGAGCCCGTGGGCGCGCGGAGAGCAGCGGGTCTTCTGCCGACGGCGGTCGGTCGGTCGGTCATCGGACACCTCCTCTGCGGATCGTCGTGATCCCAGTGTCGGCGTCAGACGTCGTGAGAGCCACTACCTCTCAGGTAGTCGCCGCACCCGGGCCGATGTCGTGTGCGAGTGCCACCGCATCGTCGGGTCAGGCCGTCGTCCGGTGCTCTTCGTTCGGGTGCGCGTGCGGAAAGCCGATGGATTGCAGTCGATTCAGTGCATGGGTACGGGCCCGGTGCTGGTTGCCCGGCGGCGGCACGTAGACACCCGCCCAGATCCCGGTCAGGTGAGTCGGATCGTCCAGTGCGAGGCGGGCGCAGCGCGAGCGGATCGGACAGCGGACGCACCCGTCGACAGCGTGCCGGTTGGCCAGGCTCCGGGCACCGGCGGCCTGCTCCGGGAACCAGGCGTCCGGGTTCGAGGTACACGTGGGTTGCATGTCAGGCACTCCGCCGACATCGCGCGCACTTCGTGCACGACCTGTCGTGCTGGTTGCGCCGGCAACCGTCACCCACTGACGCCGATGGCCCATTGATCCCTCCGATCAAACTGAGAACGTATGTTGTCAGAGTCTGGTCGAAGGTGCAACACTGATCGCGAATCACGTTGCGGCGCGGTCGCAGTCGTGCCGAGCAGGCCCGCGGAGTCGAGTCATGAGACGGCGCCCGGCTGGGTTCTCAACCGGGCGCCTGGGCCGGGGCGCTCGCATGCGGCGGAACCGGCTTGCCGACCGCGGTACCCGACCGACCAGGGGCCGAAACGGTGCGCACCTGCGGGTCGATGTCTGCGTGCCCGACCGATCACCCTGTCCGGGACGGGCCGGTTCCGTAGCACGCCATTACAGTGCCGTCACACCTACGAAACACGACGCTTGTTTCATAACAGGGAACAAAGTCCACTACGGGGAGTCGCGCCGATGGGTCGCGGACCCCGGATGTCGTCGACGTACCGCCGCCCGCGAGTACGCCCAGATCGAACCTGTGAAGGAGCATCGTGACCATCGAGAGTGCCAAGGCCCTGGAGTTCCGCGTGACCAGCGGCGGATACGAGGATCTGCCGAAGATGCCCGAGGCGGAGTACCCGGGCACCGAGGGCTTCATCGGAGACGTCTACGAGAACCCGGACGGAAGCCCCATGTGCAGCGGGTACTTCGAGCTGCGCCACACCGACGAGCCGCTGTACTACGAGTACGAATACGACGAGATGAAGGTCGTGCTCGAAGGCGAGTTCCTCCTGGAGAACAGGGAGACCGGGCAGAAGACCGTGGCCAAGGCCAAGGACGCGATCTTCTTCCCGAAGGGGTCCAAGATCTACTTCAGCACCCCCGACTACGCGCTCGCCTTCTACACCGGGTTGCGCGACGCCACCCTCCTCTGAGTCGCTGCCATGTCGCAGATCGACTTCTCCAGCGTGCCGACGTGGGCACGTCCCGGCGTACCGATCGAGGCGACGACGCCCCCACCGACCGGCAACTCGTACGTGCTGGTCGGTGTCGGGGATGTCGCCGAGACCCTGGCTCGCTGGGAGTCATCACTACCTCCGCGTGCCACCACACGTATCCACGGGGATACCGACTCGGTCGCCGCCCAGCTCGGCAGCACCCTCGCCGAAGCCGTTGTCGGCGTGCGAGTCTGGATAGCAGCGGAGCCGGGATCGGCACTGACACTGCGCGCGGTCGCGCTCGGTGCCGGACTCGAGGACGACGAGATCGCCGTCGTCCCGGTGACTTCCGCGCCGCAGTCGGTCGTGCAGATCTTCTGCGCACACTGCCGATCGGTCACCCGCGCGGCCGCGGCCGTCGATGACATCGTCGGGTGCGTCGGTTGCCGTCGCGACCTGCTCGTGTACCACCACGTCTCGCGTCGAACCGGACAATATCTGGGTTTCATGGCCGACGCCGAGACCGCCCAGTCGGCCTGTCCGGGAACCGGACCAGGCGAGGTACCCACCCTCACGAAGGATCCCTCATGAACACCGGAGTGGCCGACATGAGCAGCCCCGAGTCCGTCGTGCGTCCCGGAGCCGGCGCGACGACGCTGGAACTCGTCGTCACGGCTGTCGACGCCCCCGCCCGAGACATCCGCGCGATCACCTTTTCCGACCCCGGCGGCAACGTGCTGCCCGGTTACATCCCGGGCAGTCACGTCGTCGTGCACGGGGGTGCCTTCACCAACGCCTACAGCCTGACCGGCGACGGCGCGCATCCGTTGCACTACTCGATCTCGGTGCTCCGACTCGATGACGGCAAGGGCGGATCGCGTTGGTTGCACGACGAACTCGAGGTCGGCGCAACGGTGTCGGTGGGGTTGCCGCGCAGCGCGTTCGCTCCGGTCGCCCGGGCGCGTAAACATCTCCTGATCGCCGGCGGGATCGGGATCACGCCGATGATGTCCCACCTTCGGTCGGCGGCTCGCTGGCGCCGGGATGTGCAACTGCTGTATGTCTTCCGTGATTCGGCGGCCGCCCACCTCGACGAGGTCACCGCACTCGCCGGACCCCGTGCCGAACTGTTCACCGACCGGCACTCTTTCGCCGATCGCCTCGCACAGACCCTGCGTACCCAGCCGATCGGTACCCACCTGTACGTATGCGGTCCGGCGGCTATGATCGACGCGGTCACTGCTGCGGCGGTGGACGCCGGTTGGCCGGAATCGCGGATTCATCTCGAGCGGTTCGGGATCGACGCTCTCGACGCCGGCGACCCCTTCCGTGTGGAGCTGACCGCTTCCGGGCGGACGGTCGATGTACCGGCGGGGACGAGCATGCTCGAGGCTCTCGAGAACGAGGGCATCGTCGTGCCGAATCTCTGCCGGCAAGGCGTGTGCGGTGAGTGCCGCATCCCGCTCGCCGGCGGTATCCCGGTCCACCGCGATCTCTACCTCACCCCCGAGGAGAAGGACGCGGGCAACGCCATCATGCCGTGCGTCTCGCGCGCTGCGGCCGCCAGCACCCTGGAGGTTCCCCTGTGACAGACACTCTCGGCCCGGGCGGAGCGACGACGACGGTCGCGCCAGATCTCCTCGCGGGCTTCCCGTTCCCGTTCCCCGAGGACCGCTATCGTTACAGCACGAATGTCGAGCCGGCCCGGACCCCGGTGACCACGGCGGCGGGCGAGTGGGGGACGTCGGTTGTCGACATCGATTCGGAGTACCGCACCGAGATCGATCAGCGCGCGGTGATCCTGGCCGCCGATCCCACCCGCCATGCTGTGTTGCCGCACATGGTCCCGGCCGCGTGGGACGCGATGTTGACCGTCATGGGTGAGCTCGCCGCGACCTGTCCCGAGTTCCGGCTCGCGTCGACCGGACCCGACACCTGGTTGTGGCACAACGAAATCCTCGGGATCGAGCAACACTTCCGATACGGTGACCCGGCGTCACTTCCCGAGGAACCGTTGCGCTACATCAGCTCTCAGGTCCAGGAGGACATCGCCCTTCTGGATCAGCGCAATGGGCAACTCCACGTCGATGCCGGGGTCGTCACCTTCGCCGCCGATTGGAGTTTCGGGTTCGACGTCGGGATGAGCTTCCTCGAGATCCACGGACCGGTGCCGCGCATCCACCCCGAAGGCGTCATCACCCGTGCGCACGAGTTCCTCAAGCGCCTCCAACCTCATCAGCCGTATCGACGAACCAACTGGACGTTGACGATCGACCGCAGGCTCGACGTCTCGACCGAGATCTATCACAAGTGGGGACCGGACCGGGAGGTCATCCAACAGGTCCCCGACGACGAGTTCGGCAGGCGGGTACACCTCCGCGTCGAAGTGCAACACCTCATCCGGCTGCCGGATTCGGGTGCGGTCATGTTCCTCATCCGGACGTACATGCTTCCGCTCGAGCAACTCGCCACCGTCGAGGTCTGGCGCCGACGCACCGCGGAGGTGTTGGCCGAATTGCCCGGTGACATGGCCGATTACAAGGGCATCATCAAGTTCCGGGATCGTGCGGCGCAGTGGCTGCGCGCGGCCGCACCGGCGACGCCGGAGACCACCGGGGCCGGCATGCCGCGGTGGCCCGCCTCGCCCCCGGCCGTCGACACCACCGGGGCGGCGTTCCTCGTGGTGGCGATCGGCGACGATCCGGCAGCCGCGCACGTGTCACGGAACTGGGTGGCGGCCGCCGAGGCAGCCGGAGGGACGCGGTTGGTGGTCCTGGACTCACTGGGCGACGCGGTCGACAGATCGGCGTTGCAGTCTGCTCTGGACGAGTGCCGCACCGGTACCCGAGTCCTGGTCACCGGCGGGCAGTACGACGTCATGACGGCACTCGCCATGGCGCGTAACGCGGGGGCGGTGGCGGCCGAACTGTCGTGCTATGTCACGCACACCCGCGACCTACCGCTCTACTGCGCGCATTGCCGCGAGACCTTTCGCGCCGAGGCCGTTGTCGGCGGCGTCGTCGCGTGCCCCGGTTGCGCTCGGGATCTCGAGGTGCACGAACACCATTCACCGGTGATGGGCAGCTTCCTGGCCTCTGCGGTCGGCGGCGACGAATGACCGCGGTCGCCGTAGGGCAGTACCCGGCCCACCTTCATCCGGCCTATGCCACCGGTCCGCGACCGATGCGTGTCATGTCCGTGCGACAACTCACCGACGAGGTCACGCATTTCCGGTTCGGCCCCGTCGACGACGCCCACGCGGTCCTGACCGCGTACCAGCCGGGCAGCCATCTCATCATCTCGGCCGGCGGACAGCGGAATGCCTACTCGCTCGTCGACGACGGGATGTACCCGACCAGCTACGGCATCTCGGTGTTGCGACGTGGTGCGGGCGGTGGTTCGGATTGGTTGCACGACAACCTCGTCGTCGATGCCGTCATCGAGATCGAGGGTCCGCGTTCGATGTTCCCGCCGGTGCTCGATCAGCGCGGCGCATTGCTGATCGCGGGCGGAATCGGGGTCACGCCGGTGCTGTCGCACGCCCGTGCCCTCGCTCGGGACGGGCGTCGGGCCGACATCGTCTACTCCTATCGGCGTGGATGCGGTGCGCACACCGAGGACCTGCGGGCGCTCGCCATGCAACCCTCCGTGACGCTGCACGAGGTGTCCGGGGCCGCGGCCACCATGCGGGTGATCGCTGAGCGATTGCGGGCGCAGCCGCTCGGAACGCACGCCTATGCCTGTGGTCCCACGTCACTCCTGGAGGCGTACACGCGGCTCGCGGAGGACGCCGGATGGCCCAGCGCGCGAGTACATCTCGAACGTTTCACCGCCCCCGAACAGGATCCCGGCGATCCCTTCACCGTGACGGTGGCGTCTTCGGGCCTCCGCATCGACGTGCCACCGGGTGTGTCGCTGCTGCAGCGGTTGCTCGACAACGGCGTCCCGGTGCCGAGTCTGTGCCGCCAAGGCGTGTGCGGCGAATGCCGAATCCCGGTGCGAAGCGGCCGAATCGAGCACCGCGACTTCGTACTGACCGACGACGAGAAGACCGTGGGCGACGCCATGCTGTGTTGTGTCTCGCGCGGTCAGGACATCGAGGTGGACCTGTGAGCATCGAATCGTTCCCGACCCGTCGGGTCGACCACCTGACGAACCTGCCGTGGCCGTTTCCGGACGAAATGGAGGAGTTCTCCTACAGCGTGAACGTCGAACCGGCACGCATCCCGCGTCCGACCCGGGCCGGCGAATGGGGCAGGCACCTCGTCGATCTCGGCGGCGCCGAGTATCCGGAGATCATGGCCGAGCGACGGCGGATCCTCGACGCCGATCCGACACGCGTCCGTGTGCGCCCGGGGATGGAACTGGCCTCCTGGGATCTGCTGTTGTACTACCTGCGCGATCTCGGTCACGCCTACCCCGCGGCGATGGAGCTCACCGAACACGGTGACGGTCGATTCCGTTGGTGCAACCGGCTTCTGGGTACGGATCAGGAGTTCGTCCTGGGTGATCCGGCCACCCTTCCCTACGGCCCCATGGAATTCCTGGCGCGTGAGGTACCCGACGACCTGCTGCTCGTCACCGAACGCGACGGGCACCTGTACTTCGACGCCGGCGTGGTCACCTTCGCCGCCGCGTGGTCGGTGTCCTTCGACGTCGGGATGGACATGTACGAGATCCACGCGCCCGTTCCCCGCATGCTCCGCGAAGGCATCGTCGCCCGCGCCGAACAGTTCCTGCGGAGGCTACCCGCAGACCAGGTGTACCGCAGGGTGAACTGGACGCTGTCGGCGTCGGACTCCCACAAACTCGACGTCAGCCTCGAGGAGCTGCCGGAGTGGGCGGCCGACGTCGCGGGCATGATCGCCGACGGCGATTTCGGTCGCGCGCGACTGCGCATCGAGCTGGAACACTTCGTCCGGTTGCCGATGTCGGGTGCGGTGACGTTCAATATCCGGACATTCATGGCCTCGCTCGAGGACGTGAAGCGCATACCCGAGTGGGCCGGTCAATTGGCGACCGTCATCGAGACGCTCGGCGAGGACATCGCCGCCTACAAGGGTTTTCTCGACTATCGCGACAACGTCGTCGCATACCTCCGCGGTCAAAGTCGCCCGTGAGCCCTGGTCCCGTAACACCCGACTTCTCGTAGAGTCCCAGAACCGAAAGATCGCTCATGGAACCCATACTCGCCGCCAATGCCGACCTGGCATGGATGCTGGCGGCCTTCGTCTTCGTCCTGCTGATGTTCCCGGGCCTGGCCTTCTTCTACGGAGGCATGGTCGGATCGAAGAACGTCCTCAACATCATGACGATGGTCATGTCCACCCTGGCGATCACGGCGGTCCTGTACGTCGTGATCGGGCACGGCCTGGTGTCCGGTCCGTCGGTGGGCGGGTGGGGCCTCATCGGCAACCCGACCGACTACATCGGCCTGACCAACTGGCTCACCGACGACGCTTCCGGCGCCACCCAGACGCTCTACTTCGCAGCCTGGTTCATCCTGTTCGCGGCCATCACGATCGCGATCGTCGCCAGCGGCGCGGCGGGCCGGATGAAGTTCTCGGCGTGGCTGGTCTTCGCGCCGATCTGGCTCATCGTGGTGTACTTCCCGGTCGCCCACTGGGTCTTCGCGGCCGACGTCGACGACAACTACAGCGGCGGGTTCCTGCTGAACGACCTCGAGATCGTCGACTACGCAGGCGGCACCGCCGTCCACATGAATGCCGGTGTCGCGGCCCTTGCCCTCGCGGTGGTGCTCGGTGCGCGCAAGCGGCGGATGGAGCGCCCGCACAACGTGCCGATGACGATCATGGGCGGCGGCATCCTGTTCTTCGGCTGGTTCGGGTTCAACGGCAGTTGCGCGCTCGGCGCCAACTTCCTCGCGCAGGCCGTCATCCTGAACACCCTGCTGGCCGGTTCGGCGGGCATGATCGGGTTCGCGATCATCGAGAAGTGGCGCGAGGGGCACGTCACCTCGCTCGGCATGATCACCGGCACCGTCGCGGGCCTCGTCGGGATCACCCCGGCGGCCAGCAGCATGGCACCGCTCGGTGCGCTGCTCGTGGGCATCTTCGCCGCGGCGGTCGTGGCGTTCCTGCTGAGCTTCAAGAGCAAGCTCAAGATCGACGAGACGCTGGATGCCTTCGCCGTGCACGGCATCGGCGGGATCGTCGGAACCATCTGCATCGTGCTCTTCGCCACCGAGGCCGCGCCGGCCGGTGTCCAGGGGATCTTGTTCGGCGGTCCGGTGGACATCGTCTGGCGTGAGCTCGCCGGCATCGTCATCACCTGCACGTACTCGTTCGTGATGACCTGGCTGATCGCCAAGGGACTCGACAAGCTCATCGGCATGCGCGTCGACGAGGAGACCGAGATGGTCGGCCTCGACACCGCGGTCCACGCGGAGACGGCGTACGAGATCCCCGCCGCCTCGGTCGGTCACGCCGGCGGACTCGCGACCATGTCGCCGGCCCGTGCCGCGGACAAGGTGGAGGAGGCGATGCCGCCGTCGACTCCGGCCTCGGCGCCACCGGCCGGGGTCTGATCCATACCGGTCATCGGTTGGCAACTGCTCGGGGGTTCACCGTTCGACGGTGGGCCCCCGAGCGCTGTGCGTCCGAGGACGTGGAAAACGTTGCCGGACAGATTGACACCCACCGCTCACGGAGTCGAAACAGGGACGAAACATCCACCGGGTCTACTAATAGTAGACAATGGTTCACGCTAGTAGACATGCGGAACGAAAGCCCATAGAGTCGACCCCGGAGCACATGATGACAACCACCGAGACAACGACCGGCGAACTCGCCGATCTCTGCGCGACGCACGGCACCAAGTTCATCCTCGCGATGTTCGTCGACCTCCGCGGCAAGCCCTGCGCCAAACTGGTGCCGGTGGAAGCGGTGGACGAATTGGCCACCGAGGGCGTAGGTTTCGCCGGATATGCGGTCGGCGCGATCGGCCAGGAGCCGAAGGATCCCGATCTCATCGCGATCCCCGATGTCCGGTCCTTCCTGCCCATCCCGTTCATCAAGGAGGGCCTCGCGGTCGTTCAGTGCGATCCCCATGTCGAGGGCAAGCCGTGGCCGTTCGCGCCCCGGAACATCCTCAAGGCGCTCATCGCGCAGACCGCGGACGCGGGTTTCGAGCCGTGGGTCGGGGCCGAGGTCGAGTACTTCCTCCTGAAACGGGCCGCCGACGGCTCGCTGGTGACCGCCGACGCCGCCGATGATTCCGACCAGCCGTGCTACGACGTCCGCGGTCTCACCCGGATGTACGACCACCTCACCACCGTGTCCACCGCGATGAACCAACTCGGCTGGAGCAACTACGCCAACGACCACGAGGACGGGAACGGCCAGTTCGAGCAGAACTTCGCCTACTCCGACGCGCTCACGACCGCCGACCGCGTCGTCACGCTCCGGTACCTGCTCTCCGCCCTGGCTGCGGAGAAGGGCATGATCGCGACCTTCATGCCGAAACCCTTCGCAGAGCGCACCGGGTCGGGTCTGCACTTCCACCTGTCCCTCACGCAGGCGGGCGACCCGGTGTTCCCGCAGGTCACCGACGACGAGCGAGGACTGGGGTTGTCGGAGACGGCGTACGGGTTCATCGGCGGGATTCTGGAACACGCACCCGCGCTCCAAGCCGTGATCGCACCGACGGTCAACTCCTACAAGCGAACCGGTGCGACGGCGACGCGCTCGGGTGCGTCCTGGGCCCCGCGGCGGGCCACCTATGGCGGCAACGACCGCACCCACTACATCCGGGTGCCCGACGAGCAGCGCGTGGAGCTCCGTGGCGGTGACGGGTCGGCGAATCCGTACCTGGCCGTCGCCGCGCTGCTCGGTGCGGGACTCGACGGCATCAAGCGGAGTCTGGACCCGGGCGCCGTCGGCAACTGCCCCGGCCACATCGCCGAACTCCCGCTCACCCTCCTGCACGCGGTGGAGGCGCTGGAGGCCGACGGGGTCGTCGCCGGCACGCTCGACGCCGCGCTTCCCGAGGACTGGCCCGAGGACGAGCAGCGGGTCTCGGCATACTTCGCCGGACTCAAACGCGACGAGTTCTTCGACTGGCACGCGGCGGTCACGCCGTGGGAGGTCGACAAGTACCTGACGGCGTTCTGACCGTCCTTCCCCCAGAACACAAGACCTCTCAACGAGATTCATCGATCGACGTAAGGAACTGATCATGTGCGGAATCGTCGGGCTGCACCTGCGCAACCCTGACCTTCACCCCCGGTTGGGCGAGATGCTCGCCGGGATGCTCGGCGAGATGCAAGACCGTGGCGCGGATTCGGCGGGTATCGCCGTCTACGGCAACCCCACGTGGGCACCGTCCGGACACGGCTGCATCTCCCTCCTCGAACTCGACGTTCTTCCCGACGAGGTGTCCACGACGCTGAGCGCGGCCCTCGGGGTGCCGGTCGCGGCACAGACGATCGACGTGACGCTGGTGGCCTCCGCCCCGGCGCCGGCCGACGAGCTGCTGGCCGCCGCCCGGGCCGCATACCCGCAGGCCCTGGTGGCCGGTTTCGGGTCGGACCTGACCGTCCTCAAGGGCGTCGGCGCACCCCGTGACCTGACCGAATCCTGGGGCCTGGCCGCGGCGTCGGGATGGCAGGGCGTCGGGCACACCCGGATGGCGACCGAATCGGCGGTCACCTCCTCGGGCGCACATCCGTTTGCGGTCGGCCCCGAACAGTGCCTGGTCCACAACGGTTCGTTTGCGAATCACGCGACCATCCGGCGTGAACTGCGCGCTGCCGGAGTGGAATTCGACAGTGAGAACGACACGGAGGTCGGGGCGCGCTTCGTCGCACACCAGCTTGCGGCGGGCAAGGACGTGGAAACAGCACTGAAAGAGGTCTGCGCGAACTTCGACGGTTTCTACACGTTGCTGGTGTCGAATCGCGATTCGTTCGCGGTGGTGCGCGACGCCATCGCATGCAAACCGGCCGTGATCGCCGAGACCGACGACTGGGTGGCCATGGCGAGTGAGTACCGCGCACTGGCCAAACTGCCCGGCGTGGAGAACGCCCGCATCTGGGAGCCCGAGCCGGAGGTCGTCTACGCATGGACTCGATGACCGCCGAGTTTCCCTCCACCCCTACCGTTCCCGCCTCGAACGACACGGCGAAAGCTGAGACGATGAACCCCAATCACACCTTCGACCTCGCCGAAACCCCGTTGCGCGAGATCAACTCGATGCTGCACGGGGACATCTCCGGCGAGATCGTCATCGACAACCCGGCCGGAGCCCACAGCGTCGCCGCGGGAGTCAACCTGCCGGTGAAGATCACGATCAACGGCCACGTCGGCTACTACGCCGCGGGCATGAACCAGCAGGCCGAGGTCACGATCAACGGCAACGCCGGCACCGGCGTCGCCGAGAACATGATGAGCGGCAGTGTGATCGTGAAGGGCAACGCCTCGCAGTCGGCCGGCGCCACCGCGCACGGTGGACTCCTCGTCGTCGAGGGCGATGCCGCGGCACGCTGCGGCATCTCGATGAAGGGCGTCGACATCGTCGTCGGCGGAAACGTCGGGCACAACAGCGCTTTCATGGCTCAGGCGGGCCGCTTGGTCGTCCGCGGCGACGCCGGCGACGGTCTCGGCGACTCGATCTACGAGACCCGCATCTACGTGCGCGGCGAGGTCGCCTCGCTGGGTGCCGATTGCATCGCCAAACCGATGCGCGCCGAGCACCTCGAGGAACTGGCCGGGTTGCTCAAGGCCGCCGGTTTCGGCGACGACGACCCCCGCGACTACACCCGCTACGGCTCCGCCCGCGAGCTCTACCACTTCAAGGTCGACAACACCTCCGCGTACTGACCCTCCTCCGCTCCCTGAGGAGCGCCCGGAGCTTGCGGAGGCGCAACCCCTGCTCCCTGAGGTGCGAGGAGCGATAGCGCGGCCGACCACCTGCTCCCTGAGGTGCGAGGAGCGTTAGCGACGAGCCACGAAGGGCCGCAACGCCGCACGACCACACGACGAAAGAGAACTACCGATGACCAACAACCTGAGCATCGAACAGCGCGGCCTGCGTGAGTCGGCCACGTTCGACCGCACCACCATCGCCGCGATCCAGCGCGCGGCCGAGACCGGCATCTACGACATCCGTGGCTGGGGCGCCAAGCGCAAGCTGCCGCACTTCGACGATCTGCTGTTCCTCGGCGCATCGATGTCCCGGTACCCCCTCGAGGGTTATCGCGAGCGCTGCGACACCGACGTCGTCCTCGGCTCGCGAAATGCGAAGTACCCGTTGCATCTCTCCACCCCGGTGACGATCGCCGGGATGAGCTTCGGCGCGCTGTCGGCCGGGGCGAAGGAAGCGCTGGGGCGCGGCGCCTCGGAGGTCGGTACCTCCACCACCACCGGTGACGGCGGGATGACGCCCGAAGAGCGGGGTCAGTCCAAACACCTCGTCTACCAATATCTCCCGTCGCGATACGGGATGAACCCCGACGACCTGCGCAAGGCCGACGCGATCGAGATCGTGCTCGGCCAGGGTGCCAAACCGGGCGGCGGGGGAATGCTGCTGGGACAGAAGATCTCCGAGCGTGTGGCGGGCATGCGTACCCTGCCGCAGGGAATCGACCAGCGCAGCGCGTGCCGTCACCCCGACTGGACCGGACCGGACGACCTGGCGATCAAGATCAACGAGTTGCGCGAGATCACCGACTGGGAGAAGCCGATCTATGTGAAGGTCGGCGCCACCCGCACGTATTACGACGTGAAACTCGCGGTGCATTCCGGCGCCGACGTCGTCGTGGTCGACGGGATGCAGGGCGGAACTGCGGCGACCCAGGACGTCTTCATCGAGCACGTCGGCATCCCGACCCTCGCCGCCATCCCGCAGGCGGTGCAGGCCCTGCAGGAGTTGGGTGTTCACCGAGAGGTCCAACTCATCGTGTCGGGCGGAATCCGCAACGGCGCCGATGTCGCCAAGGCGATGGCCCTCGGTGCCGACGCCGTCGCCATCGGCACCGCAGCGCTGATCGCGTTGGGCGACAACGATCCCCGATACGCCGCGGAGTACGAGGCGCTGGGATCGGCCGCCGGTTTCTACGACGACTTCCAGGACGGGCGCGATCCCGCGGGCATCAGCACGCAGGACCCGGAACTCTCGGCGCGTTTCGACCCAGTCCTCGGCGGAAAGCGCCTGGCGAACTTCTTGCGCGTGATGACGATGGAGGCCCAGACGATCGCCCGTGCGTGCGGCAAAGCGCACCTGCAGCATCTGGAGCCCGAAGATCTCGTCGCCATCTCGATCGAGGCGTCGGCGATGGCCCGCGTTCCGCTCGCCGGGACGAGTTGGATTCCGGGGGCGGGCCTGTGAGCACCGAGACCGCCTCGGTCGTCATCGTCGGTGGCGGCCTCGAGGGCGTGGCGGCCGCCTGGGCCTTGGGACAACGCGGCATCACCGATGTGATCGTCTGCGAGCGGGACACCGTCGGCGGCGGGATGACGGGCAAGTCTTCGGGAATCGTGCGGTGCCACTACGGCGTCGGTTCGCTGGCGGCGATGGCCGCGGTCGGACTCGAGGTCTTCGAGAAGGCGGAGGAGATCTTCGGCTCCGACATCGGATTCCGTCAGACCGGATATGTCGTCGGCGTCGGCGAGCCGAATGTCGAGAACATGCGCAAGAGCCTCGCGGCGCAACGTGCGGTCGGCGTGCAGACCGAGGAGATCGACGCCGCCGATGTCGCCGCGATGTGGCCCACCGCCGACCTCGAACCCTTCGCGGCCTTCGGTTGGGAAGAGCGCGGCGGCTACGGGGACGCGTATCAGACCGCGCAGGCCTTCGCGGCCTCGGCGCGGGCAACAGGAATCCGAATTCGTCAGGGCACCAACGTCACCGGCCTAATCGTCGACGCCGACCGGGTGACGGGAGTCCGACTCGCGGACGGTTCGACGATCTCCGCGGACACCGTGGTCGTCGCCACCGGTGTCTGGTCCAAACCGTTCCTCGCGCCCTACGGGGTCGACATCCCGATCGAGGTGCACCGCGAACAGATCGTGATGATTCACCCCGGTGAGGACCTCGGCGAGGTGCCGGTCTTCTCCGACCTGGTGTCGCTGCAGTACGTCCGACCGGACGTCCGCGGCGAGATTCTGTTCGGCAACAGCGATCTCGCGGCGCTCGACATAGCGAATCCCGACGACTACCGGAACCGCGCGGACTCGGACTTCATCGACCTCACCGTCGACAAGGTCGGCACCCGGTTCCCCGGGTTCACCGATCCGGCGATCACCACGAGCTACGCCGGGTGTTACGACGTCACACCCGACTGGAATCCGATCATCTCCAGCGGACCACTGGACGGGCTCGTCCTGGCGGCCGGGTTCAGCGGCCATGGGTTCAAGATCTCGCCGGCGGTCGGCCGGTTGATCGCCGACCTCGTCGTCGACGGACGCAGCGCGGACCCGCGTATTCCGGAGTCGGACTTCCGGTTCACGCGGTTCGCCGAAGGCGACCTGCTGACGACGCGCTTCCCGTATGTGGGAGCCGGCGAGATGCGCTGACCGGGACGCCGGATGATCCGAGGCCGTGGCCGTCGACAGGGGTGGAATCGTGTGTCAACTGTCAGGAAACGTTGTTTCTCACTATGCTGGCGGCGTGACGGACGACCCATTGATCCGGAATCAGTCCGGCACCGCGCGAGAGAGACCTGTCGACCAGTCGGTCGAGGAGCTGGAGCTCGAGACGGCGATCGCGCACAACGTGCGTCGCCTGCGACGTCAGCAGGGACTGTCGGTGGGAGACATGGCCACTCGCGTCGGCATCTCCAAGGCGATGCTGTCGAAGATCGAGAACGCCCAGACCTCGTGCAGTCTCAGCACGCTCGCCCGCCTGGCCAACGGCTTCGACGTGTCGGTCACCTCGCTGTTCCGCGGCGCCGAGATGGAGCGGTCGGCGGTGTTCGTCAAGGCGGGCGAGGGCTCGGAGATCGTGCGCGAGGGGTCCCGGGAGGGTCACGAGTACGAGCTGCTCGGGTCGCTGCGCGGTGAGCACAAACGCCTGGAATGTCTCCTCGTCACCTTGACGGAGAAGTCGGTGACCCAGCCGTTGTTCCAGCATGCGGGAACCGAGTTCCTGTACGTCCTCGAGGGCGTGATGGACTACGCCCACAGTCGCTCGGTGTACCGGATGCATCCAGGCGACTCGCTACAGATCGACGGCGAGGGCGCGCATGGACCCGTCGAACTCGTCGAGCTGCCGGTGCGCTTCCTGTCGGTGATCGCGTTCCCGGATTCGGCCGTGTGACAGCCCCATTCAGGTTCGCGACCGGCTGAGGTCGAAGTCGTAGCGCGAGGTCGGCACCACGTCGAGGTGGCGGTCCGCGCCGAAGCGGGACACGCTCTCGAGCATCAGGGTCATCCGGCGCTCGAGTTCCAGCTGATCACCGCCGCTTCCGTAGAACGCGTGGATGTCGCTGACCGCCGCCATCGGGAACAGTTCCTCGACGATGGCCGCGACCGGCGGGATGTCCTCGGTCAACGGTCGTTCGACGATGTTCTGGACGTAACCGAACGTGGCCTGGGTGTCGATGGCGACCTGGGTGTGATCGTCCAACCAGCGGCGCAACCACTCGGCGTGGTCGAGTTCGTCGGGTCGCCGCAGGAACGCGACGTTGGACAGGGCGTCGATCCGCGTCCCGTCCGCGGGCAGGTCCGGATTGAGCGGCGCCCGCGCGGTGACCGCCCAGGCAGCGATCGGACCGTCGAGTTCGTCATCGACGACGGCAAGGACCGGGTCGGGGTCGGGCGCCCAGAAGGACAGCACCGCGACGATGGGCGGGTCGAGTTCGTCGATGCGCATGGCCCCGGAGACCGCGTCGTCGCTGAGGTTGACCTGCACGCGCGTTGCCCCCGCTGCCATACAGCGCTCGACGAGATCGTCGGCGTCGGTGCGGCTCGGCCCGCCGCCCCGGATGGCGACGATCACCTTGGAACTCGTCATCCCGCGGACGGTACCGGTCGTTCCGCGCGCCGGTCGCCGATTCGCAGATCCATCCGCGCTTTTGCTCCCTGAGCTGTGGGGAGCGCAAGCGACAGCCCCCTGCTCCCTGAGCTGTGAGGAGCACAAGCGACAGCCCCCTGCTCCCTGAGCTGTGAGGAGCGCAAGCGACAGCCCCCTGCTCCCTGAGCTGTGAGGAGCGCAAGCGACAGCCCCCTGCTCCCTGAGCTGTGAGGAGCGCAAGCGACAGCCCCCTGCTCCCTAATCCGAAGAGTTAGGTGAGGTGGCTGCTCAGGCCGCTCCGTGGGGTGTGATGGTGACGTCGTATCCGAGTTTGTGTGGGTCGTAG
>NZ_JAMBDT010000022.1:0-58856 GCF_025143765.1 Gordonia sp. p3-SID1431 | reverse complement strand
CCTGTCTCACCAGGCCCTTCGTGGCTCGTCGACCTCGATGCGCTCCTTCGTCGCTTGCTCGGCCCGGCGGCTAACGCTCCTCACACCTCAGTATCTGCGGCCAGGCGGCCGTCGTGGACAACGAAAGAACCTCCGCTCCCTGAGGAGGCCGGAGCTTGCGGAGCCGTCACGAAGGGTCCTGGTGAGCCGGTTGCGAAGACCCTTCGTGACGCGCCCTCCGCAAGCTCCGGGCGCTCCTCAGGGAGCAGGGGGCAGGTCGTTTCTTTCGGATCAGGGAGCAGAGGGGATCTAGCCGACGCCGCGGTCGGAGTCGGCCCAGTACTTGGACCGCAGCGCCTTCTTGTCCGGCTTGCCGAGCGCGGTCAGTGGCAGGGCATCGGCGAAGATCACCCGCTTGGGTGACTGCACCGCACCCTTGCGGTCTTTCACGGACTGCTGGATCTCGGCGGTGATCCGGTCCTTCGCCGCGTCGTCGGCGTCGGCATCGTTGCGCAGCACCACGATCGCGGTGACCGCCTCGCCCCACTTGTCGTCCGGGACACCGATCACGCCGACCTGACCCACTGCCGGGTGTTCGGCGACGACGTCCTCGACCTCGCGCGGGAACACATTGAAGCCACCGGTGACGATCATGTCCTTGGTGCGGTCGACGATGAACCAGAATCCGTCCTCGTCCTCGCGGGCCACGTCGCCGGTGCGCAGCCAGCCGTCGCGGAAGGTGTCCGCGGTCTGTTCGGGGAGGCCCAGGTACCCGCCGGCGAGAAGTGGTCCCGCGACGCAGATCTCGCCGGGTTCGCCCTGCGGGACGGGCTTGTCGTCGGGCCCGAGCAGGGCGGTACGCAGGAAGGCCGACGGCCGTCCGCAGCTGCTCAGCCGACGCTGGTCCTCACCGGGACCCGGATGGTCACCCTTCGCCAGGTAACTGATGACCATCGGCGCCTCGGACTGACCGTAGTACTGCGCGAAGATCGGACCGAATCGTTCGATGGCCTCGGCCAGCCGGACCGGATTGATCGGCGACGCACCGTAATACACGGTTTCCAGCGAGGACAGATCGCGCGTCTTGGAGTCCGGGTGATCCATCAGTGCGTACAGCATCGAGGGCACCAGCATGGTCGCGGTGATCTTCTGCTCCTCGATCGTGCGGAGCACCTCGGCCGGGTCGAATTTGGACAGGACCACCATCGACCCGCCCTTCATGAGGGTGGGGACGAAGAAGGCGGCGCCGGCGTGCGAGAGGGGCGTGCAGAGCAGGAACCGCGGGTGTTCGGGCCATTCCCATTCGGCGAGCTGGATCTGCGTCATCGTCGACATCGCGCGGGCCGTCCCGATGACACCCTTCGGCTTGCCGGTGGTGCCGCCGGTGTAGGTGATGGAGACGACGTGGTCGGGTGAGAGATGCGCGGCGACAAGGGGCTTCGGCTCGAAGTTGTCGGCTTCGGCGATCACGTCCCGCGCGTGGGCGGCGAGTTGCTCCGGCACCGGTCCGAGCGTCAGCACCTGCTTGAGACCGGGAACCCGTTCGAGCAGTGCCGCGGCCCGCTCGACGAACATGGGCACCGGGTCGATGATGAGAGTCGACACGCCGGCGTCGGAGAGCACGTACGCGTGGTCGTCGAGTGAGCCCAGGGGATGCAGTGCGGTGCGGCGCCATCCCTGCGTCTGGCCGGCGCCGATCACGAACAGCACCTCGGGCCGATTCAGCGCGAGCAGGCCGACCGCGGTTCCCGTACCGGCACCCAACCCCTCGAACGCCTGGATGTAGCGGCTGATCGACGCGGCCATCTCACCGCCGGTCATCTCCGTGTCGCCGAGCGACAGTACGGTGCGGTCGGCGTGCCGCCGCAGCGCCGCGACCATCAGGTCGCCCATGTGCGTGCCCCCGCGCAGGTGATCGAAGTCGGCCGGTGCTGTCGTCGTACCCTCGTTCGTCATGACCACCAGACTAGGACGTGTTACAGCTCTAGGGAAGAATCTCCACCAAAACCGCACTATGAGACACGAGAACGTGTTCTAACATTCCCTTGCGGATGCGCCTTCCGCGAACCTGAAGTCCGCCACCGGCGAGGGGTGGTGACCTAGGATCGAACCATGACTGATCTCGACCTCGCCACCACCCGGCGTGACATCGCCGACGCCCTGCTGACCGCCCTCGAGCGCCGCCACGAGGTCCTCGATGCCATCGTCGACGCCGAGAATCACGACGAGGCCGTCACCGCGATCGTCGACCTGCTCGGCAAATCCAAGCTCGGCGCCGAGGCCATCCTCGACATGAAGCTCGACCAGCTCACCAAGGACGACCGCCGCAAGAACCAGGCCGAACTCGACGACCTCAACAGCGCCCTCACCTTCACGCTCGCCGAACGTCCGGCCAGCAGTGGGGACACCCTTGATCTCCGTCCGTTCGACCCGTCCGCCGACGCCGAACTGTTCTCGGCGCGCACCAACGAGATCGGCACCGCCGGCGACGGTTCGGGCGCTCCCGCCGGCGATGTCGCGGCCGAGATCGATGCCGCCACCGCCCGGGTCGACGCCGAGGAGGCCGTCTGGCTGGTCGCCGTCGAAGGCGAGTCGAAGGTCGGCTTCGTGTTCGGCGAACTGAAGGACGGCGAGATCGACCTGCGCATCTGGATCCACCCCCAGTTCCGCAAGTCGGGGTACGGCACCGCAGCGCTTCGCAAGTCCCGGTCGGAGATGGCGGCGTACTTCCCCGGCGTGCCGATGGTCGTCCGCGCGCCCAGCGCCTGACGGTCCACCTACAGTCGACGAACCCACCGCCCGTTCGGGGTGGTGGGTTCGTCTGTTGGTGGCGTGCCGGGCGGTCAGGCCCGTTGGGGCCGCGGGAGGCCGAAGTGGGCGACGATCGCGCGGATCCGGTTGTCCTCGTCGACCACGAAGGTCTCGGACACGGTGGCACCCAGCCGAAGGGTCTTGGGTCGGACGTGGACGACGTAGCGCGTGGTGACGCTGTGCCCGTCCACCGTGGCGGTGAAGTCCGAGATCCGGTGGATGAGGCGGAATTGCGGGCCACGCGCGAGGCTGCGGGCGATGTGTTCGCCGTCGCGCCCGGTCCGCACACCGAACTCCACGCGGGTGCAGTCCGGGTGCAGGGCGACCGCGGACGGATCGTGACTCACCAAGGCGTCCACATATGCGCGCGCCGCGGCGATCCGCTCGGCCGAGGGATCTCGGGGCGAGGTCATCGCGCGCCGTACACCGGCATCGGTACCGGCGCCTTGGCCAGGATCTCCTCGATCACCGGGCCGAGCTCGCCGGCCTCCCACCGAGAACCCTTGTCCCGCTCGATGCTTCGCTGCCATCCATCGGTGACCGAGATCTTGCCGCCCTCGACTTCGAACACCCGGCCGGTCACCGAGCCCGCCGCGGGCGAACCCAGCCAGACCACGAGGGGCGAGACGTTCGCCGGATCCATCGTGTCGAAGGAACCGTCGGCGGGCGCCGCCATCTGAGCGGCCATCGCCTCGCCGGCACCCATGGTCATCTGGGTACGGGCGGCCGGAGCGATCGCGTTCACGGTCACACCATACGACCCCAGTTCCGCGGCCGCCTGGATCGTCAGGGCCGCGATGCCGGCCTTCGCCGCGACGTAGTTGCCCTGGCCCACCGAACCGTACAGTCCCGCACCGGAACTCGTGTTGATGATGCGCGCCTGCGGAACGTCGCCGGCCTTCGCCTGGGCGCGCCAGTGCGCGGCCGCGTGCCGCAGACCGACGAAGTGCCCTTTGAGATGTACGCGGACGACCGCATCCCACTCGTCCTCCGACAGCGAGACCAGCATCCGGTCGCGCACGAAACCCGCGTTGTTGACCAGTACGTCGAGGCGTCCGAACGCGGAGAGTGCGGTCTCGACCATGGCCGCACCCGAATCCCAGTCCGCGACGTCGCCCACCGACGCGACTGCCTGCCCGCCGGCGGCGACGATTTCGTCGACGACCTCACTCGCGGGGTCCTCGGCGTAGTCGTTGACGACGACCTTCGCGCCGTCGGCGGCGAACGCGAGGGCGTGGGCGCGTCCGATGCCCTGGCCGGCACCGGTCACGATGACGACACGACCCTCATTCAACTTGCTGGTCACTGATGTTCTTCCTTTCCGAAGTGTCTGCGGCCCCGAACCGCACACCGGGTCTCAGACTGCGTTACCGGCCGTGGCGGCGTCGAGGAATGCCGGCTTCTCGCCACCGCCGTGGACGGTCAGCGTCGACCCGGTGATGTAGCCGGCAAGCGGTGACAAGAGAAAGGCGACCGCGTTGCCGACATCGGCGGGCGTGGCCATCCGCCCCATCGGGATGGTCTCGCCGACGGCTGCCACACCGGCGTCGTCGCCGTAGTGCAGGTGGGACTGTTCGGTGACGACCGGGCCGGCCACGACCGAGTTCACCCGCACCCGCGGCGCCCACTCGACGGCGAGCGAGCTCATCAGGTTGTCGAGTCCGGCCTTCGCCGCACCGTAGGCCGAGGTGCCGGGTGACGGCCGGTGGCCGCTCACGCTCGAGATGTTCACGATGCCACCGCCATCCGGCTGCGTCTGCATCACCGCGTTGGCCGCGCGGGCCACGGCGAGCGGGGCGAGCAGATTGAGGTCGACGATCTTGCTCGCGAACCGGACCGACGCGTCGGCGGCCAGCGCGAACGGGGAGCCGCCGGCATTGTTCACGACACCGTCGATGCGTCCGGCCCGCCCGATGATGTCGTCCATCATCGCCACGACCGCATCCGCGTCGCGGACATCGCAGGACACGAAATCGAGATCGCGGAGGTCGTCGGCGAGATTGTCGGCGTTGCGACCACAGATCACCGGACGGGCGCCGAGCGAACCCAGGACGCGGGTGATCCCGGCACCCACCCCGCGCGCCCCGCCCGTGACCAGGATGACCTTCCCGACCAGGCCCAGCTCGACCTGTGACTGCGTCTGCATGGGTGCTACCCTACCAAACAACCAAGCACTTGCTTGGTGCGCTTCCGCAGTCCCCTCGGACTGTCCGGACCGCCCCATGAGAGGAGCCCGCGTGCCGATCACCACGACACGTTCCGATACCGGGATCGTGACCGTCACCGTCGACTATCCGCCGGTCAACGCGCTGCCATCGGCCGCATGGTTCGAACTCGGCGACGCCATCACCGCCGCCGGCCAGGACCCCTCCACCCACGTGGTGGTGCTCCGCGCAGAAGGTCGGGGCTTCAACGCGGGCGTCGACATCAAGGAGATGCAGGCGACCGACGGCTTCGACGCCCTGATCGGCGCCAACCGCGGATGCGCCGCCGCCTTCAGTGCCGTCTACGACTGCGCCGTCCCCGTCGTCGTCGCCGTCAACGGGTTCTGCGTGGGCGGCGGCATCGGCCTCGTCGGCAATGCCGACGTCATCGTGGCCTCCGACGACGCCGTCTTCGGACTACCCGAGGTGGACCGCGGAGCACTCGGCGCCGCAACCCATCTCGCGCGGCTCGTGCCACAACACATGATGCGCACCCTCTACTTCACCGCCAAGAACGTCACCGCCCAGCAACTCGAGCACTTCGGTTCGGTCTACCGGGTCGTGCCCCGCGAGGAACTGCTCGACGCGGCACTCGAGGTCGCAGAGGCCATCGCCGCCAAGGACACTCGCGTGATCCGCGCAGCCAAGGAGGCGATCAACAACATCGACCCCGTCGACGTCAAGGCGAGTTACCGCCTCGAGCAGGGGTACACCTTCGAGTTGAACCTGGCCGGCGTCGCCGATGAGCACCGCGACGCGTTCGTGTCGACCGGCAAACCACTTGCCGCGAATTCCGCCTCGGATGGAGGACGTGCCTGACATGCCCACCGACAAGACAAGCACTTTCGACGACGTCATCGCCGAGCTACGCGACGGCATGACCATCGGCATCGGCGGATGGGGTTCGCGCCGCAAGCCGATGGCGTTGGTCCGTGCGCTCGCCCGCTCCGAAGTCAAGGACCTCACCGTGGTGACCTACGGTGGCCCCGACCTCGGATTGCTCTGCGCGGCAGGGAAGGTGCGCCGCGCGTACTACGGCTTCGTCTCGCTCGACTCGGTTCCGTTCTACGATCCGTGGTTCGCCAAGGCGCGCACCAACGGCGAGATCGAGGTACGCGAGATGGACGAGGGCATGGTGAAATGCGGCCTCGAAGCAGCCGCCGCACGCGTGCCGTTCCTGCCCATTCGTGCCGGCCTCGGCTCCGACGTCCTCAACTTCTGGGAGGGTGAGCTGAAGACCGTCACCTCGCCCTATCCCGACGCCGACGGCCGGACGCAGACGCTGGTGGCCATGCCGGCACTGAAGCTCGACGCCGCCTTCGTGCACCTGGATCTGGCCGATGCCCACGGCAATGCCGCCTACACCGGGGTCGACCCGTACTTCGACGACCTCTACTGCGCGGCCGCCGAACGTCGCTATCTCGAGGCCGATCAGATCGTCTCCACCGAGGTGCTCGTCAAAACCGTCCCACACCAACGTCTTCTGCTGAACCGAATGGCCGTCGACCGCGTCGTCCACGCGCCCAACGGCGCTCACTTCACGTTTGCCGGGGAGTACGGCCGGGACGAGAAGTTCCAGCAGTTCTATGTGGCGTCGGCGAAGGAGCCCGAGACCTGGGACGCGTTCTCGCGCCGATTCCTCCAGGTCGACGAACAGACCTACCAGCGAGAAGTGACCGCCTGGCAGGACGAGCAGAAGGAGACCGGACAGTGAGCACCGCCGAAACCGCGACCACGCCCGGTGAATCGTCCGGTACGGATGAACCCACCCGCGCCGAGTACTGCGTGATCTCCTGCGCCGACATCTTCGCCGGCGCCGGCGAGATCATGGCCTCGCCGATGGCGCCCACCCCCCTGCTCGGCGCCCGGCTCGCGCGTCTCACCACCGAACCCGACCTGCTGATCACCGACGGCGAGGCGCTGATCCTCGCCGACACCCCGCCGATCGGGAAGACCGGGCCGATCGAGGGGTGGATGCCGTTCCGCAAGGTGTTCGACGTCGTGGCATCGGGTCGGCGCCATGTTGTCATGGGCGCCAACCAGATCGACCGGCACGGCAATCAGAACCTGTCGGCGTTCGGTCCGTTGCAGCACCCCACTCGTCAGATGTTCGGTGTGCGTGGCGCGCCCGGCAACACCATCAACCACCCCACCAGCTACTGGGTGGCCCGCCACACCGCGCGCGTCTTCGGCGAGTCCGTCGACATCGTGTCGGGCGTCGGTTTCGACAAGGTTGATCCGGAGAACCCGGCCTTCGACGACCTGAACATCCATCGCGTGGTCACCAACCTCGGCGTCTTCGACTTCGGCGGACCAGGCCACACCATGCGGGCCCTGTCCCTGCATCCCGGGGTCGGCGCCGACGAGGTCGCCGAGAACACCGGCTTCGAGGTCGAAGGCCTTGCCGACGCACCCGAAACGCGCCGGCCGACGGCAGAGGAGCTCGGTCTGATCCGGGACGTCCTCGACCCGAAGGGCGTCCGCAACAAGGAAGTCCGATGAGCAGTCCCACCAGCGCACAACCGAGTCCCGCGCGCGCCGCCGGACTGTCGACGTCGTTCACCGAGCTCGTCGGCATCGAGTACCCGA
This sequence comes from Gordonia sp. p3-SID1431, assembly GCF_025143765.1. Lineage (NCBI taxonomy): Bacteria > Bacillati > Actinomycetota > Actinomycetes > Mycobacteriales > Gordoniaceae > Gordonia > Gordonia sp. p3-SID1431. The sequence continues at coordinate 51,273 of NZ_JAMBDT010000022.1, read as the reverse complement.
TCGTCCAGACCGGCATGGGATGGGTGTCCGGACCGTCGCTGACCTCGGCAACCTCGAACGCCGGCGGGCTGGGCATCCTGGCGTCGGCCACGATGACGTTCGCGGAACTCGAGGCGGCCATCGCGAAGACGAAATCGTTGACGGACAAGCCATTCGGTGTGAACATGCGTGCCGACGCGACCGATGCCCCCGAACGCATCGACCTGTTGATCCGAGAGGGCGTCAAGGTCGCCTCCTTCGCGCTGGCCCCGAAACCCGAACTGATCGCGAAGCTCAAGGACAACGGCATCGTCGTGATCCCGTCGATCGGTGCGGCCAAACATGCCGTCAAGGTCGCCTCGTGGGGTGCCGACGCAGTGATCGTCCAGGGCGGCGAGGGCGGTGGTCACACCGGACCGGTCGCCACCACCCTGCTGCTGCCGTCGGTGCTGGATGCGCTGTCCGCCAAGGGTATCGACATGCCGGTGGTCGCCGCGGGCGGGTTCTTCGACGGCCGTGGGCTCGCCGCCGCACTCGCCTACGGGGCTCAGGGCGTGGCCATGGGCACCCGGTTCCTGCTGACGTCGGACAGTGCCGTGCCCGACTCCGTCAAGCAGGAGTACCTCGCCCGCGGTCTCGGCGACACCGTTGTCTCGGTCAAGGTCGACGGCATGCCGCACCGCGTGTTGCGTACCCCGCTGGTGGAGGCGCTCGAGAGCGGGAGCCCGGCCCGGGCCCTCGTCGCCGCGGCCCGCAATGCCAACGAGTTCAAGCAGATGACCGGCATGCGCTGGACGACGATGCTCAAAGACGGGCGCACGATGAAGAAGTCGGGCGAACGCACGTGGCAGCAGGTCATCATGGCGGGCAACACCCCCATGCTGCTCAAGGCCGGCCTCGTCGAAGGTGACACCCGCGCCGGCGTGCTCGCCTCCGGCCAGGTCGTCGGCATGATCGACGACCTGCCCAGCTGTGACGAGTTGATCCAGTCCATCATGACCCAGGCGCACGAACGGCTGAAGGCTCTCGGGTCGTTGGGCTAGGGGCGCCCTGGAGCGTGCGGAGGGCCGTCCCTACCCCGCTCCCTGAGGAGGCCCGGAGCTTGCGGAGGGCCGTCACGAAGGGTCCTCGCACCTCAGGCAGCGCAGGGCGGCCCGTCACCCCCCTCCCCCTGAGGAGGCCCGGAGCTTGCGGAGGGCCGTCACGAAGGGTCCGGTACCTTCGGACCGTGACGACCCCGGAAGTCCTGCGCCTCGATTCGGTCGACTTCGTGCGGCAGTCCCGCGCGATCCTCGCCGACATCGACCTCACCGTCCACGCCGGCGAGCGGTGGGCGCTCATCGGCCCGAACGGCGCCGGCAAGTCGACGATCCTGAGCCTGTGTGGCGCGGAACAGCATCCGACGCGGGGGACCGTCCATGTCCTCGGACACCAACTGGGGCGCGTCGAGACCCGGAAGCTGCGTGAGTCCATCGGCCACGTCAATCCGCGGCATCCGCTGCGGTCGCCGCTGTCGATCCGCGAGGTCGTGCTGACCGGTGCGACCGGCACGACCGAGCTGATGGACCACCGGGAACCCGCATCGGAGACACTGGCCCGCGCCGACGAACTGATCGAGATGCTCGGCTTGAGCGCGCTCGCGTCGGCGCCGTGGACGAACCTGTCGCAGGGCGAACGCGGCCGGACGCTGATCGCCCGCGCGCTGCTGTCCGATCCGCAGCTCCTGCTGCTCGACGAGCCGTCGACCGGCCTCGACGTGGCCGCACGCGAGCGACTTCTGCAGACCGTCGACCGACTCCACCGCACGCACCCCGAACTCGCGACGGTGCTCGTCACCCATCACCTCGAGGAACTTCCCGAGACGACCACGCATGCCGTGCTGGTGACCGGCGGCCGAATCCTCGCCGCCGGGCCGGTTCACGACATTCTCACCACAGCCCTGGTGACCGAGTGCTTCGATTACCCGATCGAGATCGCCCACCAGGAAGGGCGGTGGTCGGCGCGGGGGTCACAGCGTGACGACGGCCCTACTCGCTGCTCCCTGAGAAGCGAGCTTGCGCGCGTCACGAAGGGTTCGTAACCTCGTCTCGCCAGAACCCTTCGAGGCTCGTCGCTATCGCTCCTCGCACCTCAGGGAGCAGAGGTTATGTTGTTCTTCCGGCTCAGGGAGCAGTGGTTACGTCGCCCTTCGGATCAGAAAGAGCGACGGCAGCTACGCCGACGGTGTCAGCGTCCAACCGGCGGCTGCGGTCCGCTGGTTCCAGAACTCGGTGTATCGCCCACCGCGGGTGAGCAGTTCGTCGTGGGTGCCGATGTCGTCGACGCCGCCCTGATCGTCGAGCACGACGATCTGGTCGGCGGCGATCACGGTGGACAGCTTGTGCGCGATGACCAGCACCGTGCTGCAGTCGGCGAGCCGGCGGATGGATTCCGCGACGTGGGACTCGTTCTCGGGATCGAGAGCGCTGGTCGCCTCGTCGAACAGCACGATCGGCGCGTCCTTCAGCAGGGCGCGTGCGATCGAGACTCGTTGCCGCTCACCGCCGGACAGGGCCGAACCGCCCTCACCGACGACGGTCTGCCAGCCATCGGGCAGCCGGTCGACGATCGAGGTGACCCCCGCGGTCTCGGCGGCTGCTCGGATCTCGTCGTCGGTCGCATCTGGCCGTCCGAGTTTGATGTTCTCCCACAGGGTGTCGTCGAAGAGGTAGACGTCCTGGAACACCTGGGACAACTGGCCCATGAGTGCACCGGTCTCCTGCTCCCGCACGTCGACGCCGCCGACCTTCACGACGCCGCCGTCGACGTCGTAGAACCGTGCGATGAGACGGAAGATCGTCGACTTACCCGACCCCGACGGGCCGACGAGTGCAGTCATCGTGCCGGGGCGGGCTCGCAGGGACACATCGCGCAGGACCTGCGCGCCGGTCTCGTACCCGAAAGCGACACCGTCGAGTTCGACAGCACCCGGTTCGGTGATCGGCGTGGGTTGATCGGGGGTGGGCATCCGGTCGGTGTCGAGCACCCCGGTGATGCGGTTGATCTCGTCGGTGGACATGCGCAGCGTCGAACCGAGTTCGGCGAGTTCGCCGATCGGGCCGAAGAAGCGGGCCGCGAGGCCGAAGACGGCGATCAGCAGGGCCGGCTCGATGTGGCCCGCCACGGCCAGCCCCGCGCCGAGCGCGAGCACGGCACTGAAGACGACCTGCACCGACAGTCCGTTCAGCAGGATGCCGAGGATCGAGCGCCAGAGCATCGACTTGCCCACGCGTGCTTGTTGTCCGAGTGCGTCGGCAAGCGGCTTGTGCGCGGAGTCCGAGTCGCCGAAGGCCCGCAGCACCGCCTGGCAGCGGGCGAACTCCAGGACCCGGTTGTTGACCTTGACGGCCTCGGCACGCTTACGGCCCTCGGACTTCGCGAGGAACGAACTCGACAGCTTGCCGACGTACATCAGCAGCAGCGTCCCTGCGACCATCAGAAGACCGATGCGCCAGTCGAAGAAGCAGATACCGATGACGACCACGACGGAGCTCACCATGTTGACGACGACCGGGGTGATGTAGTGCGCGCCGGTACTGCCCACGAACATCGTTCCCTTGACCGCGATCTGGGAGACGTCACCGACGCGGTCGCGGGTGAACCAGCCGAGCGGCAGCGTGACCATGTGATCGCCGAGACGGTGGTGCAGCATGCGCATCGCGTAGAGCGCCATCGTCATGCCCTTGAGCGACTGCACGTAGGCACTGACCGCACAGATGGCGACCAGAACGGCCAACGGCCACAACCACATCGCGGCGGCGGAGAGGTCACCGGTCAGCAGGTGTTCGACGATCGGGACCAGGGTCAGCATCGCCAGCCCCTGCGCGACGCCGTAGACGACCACCCAGGTCAGGAAGACGACCATCCGGGCACGTTCGGAACCCAGGATCGTATAGAAACCGCGGATCATCGTGCCGCCTCGCTGCTCGTGACCGCGCCCCGCGCGATCTCCTCGTCCTGCCTGGTGGTCCCGGCCTCGTAGGAGGCCCACATCGACGCGTACAACCCGCCGCGGGCAACCAGTTCGTCCTGCCGGCCCTGTTCGACGACCCGACCCCGATCCAGGACGACGATGTTGTCCGCGTGCGTGATCGAGCCCAGACGGTGCGCGATGACGAGCACCGTGCGCCCGACCATCAACGCGCCGATGGCCTGCTGGATCTGCGCCTCCGACTCCGGGTCGGCGAAGGCGGTGGCCTCGTCGAGGACGAGGATCGGGGTGTCGGCGAGCAGGGCCCGCGCGATCGAGACACGTTGCGCCTCACCGCCGGAGAAGTGCGCCCCGTCGCCGACCACGGTGTCGTAACCGTCGGGCAGCTCCAGGATGCGGTCGTGGATCTGGGCGGCGCGGGCGGCGTCGTAGACCTGCTCGTCACTCGCGTCCGGACGGCCGAGCCGGATGTTGTCGCGCACCGACATCGTCAGCAGCTGCACGTCCTGGAGCACGAACCCGACGTGGCGATAGAGCTCGGTGGGCGCGATGTCGCGGACATCGACCCCACCGATGCGCACCGCACCGGAGTCGGGATCGCCAAAGCGGGGCAGCAGCGTCGCAAGCGTCGACTTACCGCTTCCCGACGGCCCGACGAGAGCGGTCACGGTTCCCTCGGCCAGTTCGACACTGACCCCGTCGAGCGCCTTCACCCCGGACGGGACTCCGAGGCGCGGCGGGTAGGTGAAGTGCACGTTCTCGATCCGCACATCGTGCCCGGCGGGCACCTGGGGGTTCTCCGGAACCGTCAGCTCCGGTTCGGCGAGCAACGAGGCGATACGCAGGGCGGCGGCCGAGGCCTGCTGACGGGTGTGCACCGCGGTCGAGACCGTGAGCAGCGCGGTCGGCAACACCATCGCGATCAGCGTCGACCCGACGAGTTCGATCGGTTGGACCCACCCGTTGTCGACGAGCCAGTACCCGACTCCGAGGTTGACCAGCAGGATCAAGGGCGCGCTGATCAGGACGGTGGTGACCGCCTGTACGCGGAGCATCGGCCCCATGTAGCCGGCGAAGTCGTCGTTGAACTCATCGGCGGCATCGACGAACCGCCGGTGTGCCTTGCCGGTCTGCCCGAAGGTCTTCACCACGGCGACGCCCGAGATGAACTCGACGATCGTGGCGCTGATCCGCGCGACGCCCTTGTCCATCTTCTCCATCTCGGTCGTCAGGTCACGAGCCATGTAGGAGTACGTCAGCGCGTACAGCGGCACCGTCGCGATCGCGAGCAGCCCCAGGCGCCAGTCCAGGTAGAAGCAGTAGATCAGCGCGAAGATCGGCGACAGCATCGCGGCCGTGGCCTCGACGGTCGCGTGCGCGACGAGATAGTGCAGGTCGGCGACATCGTTCTGCACCGACTTGCGGACCGCACCCGAGCTGGTCCGGCTGAACCACCCCAGCGGCAGCCGACCCAGCTTGTCCGCGATGCGGATTCGAAGTTGCGCCTGGAGATCGAGATCGGCGAAGTGGGTGATCGCGAGCGCGAGGAAGCTGAAGGCGGCGCGAGCGCCGAGCCCACCGACCACCAGCCACACGACCATCCAGACGCGCCCGGAATCGACCGGTCCCGGTTCGAGCAGGATGCGCCCGAGTTCGACGATCCCGATGAACGGCACCACCGTGGCGGCGGAGGCGAAGACCTGGACGAACTGGGCGAGCAGCGTGCGCTTCTTCACCGGGGCCAGGACGTCGGCGAGGGCAGCGGCTTTCGCCTTGGACTCGGATCTGGCCTGAGCGCGCGCGGCTTTCGGATCGTCGGGTTCGACGTCGACGTCGGAGACTGGTGCCGGCGCGGCCACATCGGTTCCGCCAATTGTCATACGCGCACAATAACGGCCAGACGCTGGGAAAGGAAAGCTACCCTAACTTCGACGCGCGTGGTCAGCGCGGCAGGATGCCGTCGAGGACCACCGACAGGTACTGATCGGCGATCGAGTCGACCGTCATCGAGCCCCCGGGCCGATACCACCGCACGGCGACCCACACGGTGTCGCGCATGAAGCGATAGACGAGTTCGACGTCGAGATCGGCCCGGAATTCCCCGTTTTCGACGCCGCGCTGCAACACCGACTGCCACAACTGCCGGAACTCGACGTTCAGTTCGGAGATATAGGCGAAACGTTCCTGGCCCGAGAGACGCTTCGCCTCGTCCTGGTAGATCGCGACCGCGTTGCGTTCGGCATCGATGGACTCGAACGACGCGATGACGAGCCCCCGCAGGGTCTCGGTCGCCGACTTGCTCGACGCCGCGATCTGCCGGTAGCGAGCGAACAGGTCGTCGAGGAAACCCCGCAGGATCTCGTCGACCATCGACTCCTTCGAGTCGAAATGGTGATACAGACTCCCAGAGAGGATTCCGGCCGCGTCGGCGATGTCCCGGACCGTCGTCGAGCGCAGCCCTTGCTCGGCGAACATGCGCCCGGCGGTCGCCAACAACTCGTCCCGGCGCGACGAACGAGTCGGCGCGTCGGCGGTACTCGCAGCGGTCCGGCCGTTCGCGTCGATCCTGGTCTGACCTCGTGGTGACAAGCGCATCCTCCTGGAAGAGTCTGCGCTCACCCTAGCAAGCGCTTGGCCGGGACCGTCGGACGACGATCCCGGCCAAGACGACCGATGTTATGCGCCGAGGCGCTTGCGCACCTTCTTCATGGCGCGGTTGTTGAAGAACTTCCACAGCTTCAGCTGGTTGTTGGTCAGCCTGGTGTCCTTGGGCAGGAACGGTGGCGACATCATCTCGGCAACGCTGACCGGCAGCGTCGAGAACGCGACGGCCCGAGCATGGCTGAAGGTCTCGAAACCGGTGCGGCCGTGATACCCGCCCATTCCGCTGTTACCGACGCCGGCGAACGGCAGTTCGCCACTGAACAGGTGGATGGCGAAGTCGTTGCCGTTGATCGAACCACTGCGGGTGTTGTCGGCCAGCTTCTGGAACCGCTCGTTCTGATCGCCGCACCAGTACATGGTCAGCGGATGCGGGTGCGAGCCGATCTGGCTGATGACCTCGGACAGGTCGCGGTAGGGGTACACGGTCAGCACCGGACCGAAGACCTCGTCCTCCTCGATCTTCATGCCCGCCTTGACGCCGGTGAGCAGCGTCGGCGGAATCTTGCGGCGTTCGGCGTCCGGCAGCGGTTCGCCGCCGGGGATCACCTGACGCTTGGTGGCGCCGAGCTGCTCGGCGTCGTCGATGAGCCCGAGGATCCGCTCGTAGTTCTTCTGGTTGATCGTCGACGTGAACTGCTCGTTGTCGATGATCGTCGGGAAGTTCTCGGTCCACCGCGCGACGACCTTGTCGGTGAACTCGCCGAGCTTGGCCTCGGGGACGAAGACGTAGTCCGGGCACAGGCACACCTGGCCGCCGTTGACCATGCGGGCGTCGGCGAGCATCGTCGCGGCTTTGTCGATGTCGGCGTCGACGTCGACGACGGCCGGGTTCTTGCCGCCGAGTTCGAGGGTGACCGGGATCAGGTTCTTCGCGGCCTCCTGGGCCACCGAAGCACCCACGCCGGGCGAGCCGGTGAAGAACATGTGGTCGACCTTGAGCTTGGCGAAGTCCGATCCCGAGCCGTGCTTGGAGGTGGCGATCGCCAGCTCCTCGATCGAAAAGTAGTTCGGTGCGTGCTTCGCGATCACGTCGGTGGTCTTCGCGGTCACCGACGACGGTCGCATGATGACCCGGTTACCGGCGGCGAACGCCGAACCCGCGGGCACGACCGTCAGCTGCAGCGGGAAGTTCCACGGCCCCATGATGCCGACGACGCCCAGCGGGTCGTGGCGGATGCTCTGCTTGTACCCGAGCAGGCCCTGCACCTTCGCGACCTTCGACTCGGCCATCCACTCCTTGACCCCGCGACGCTGGTGGGCGAGGTCGATCATGCAGCCGGCCACATCGGCGGCGAGCGAGAGCTCGCGCGGGCGGGCACCGAAGTCCTCGGCCAGCGCGGCGGCGATCTCGTCGGCGTTGTCGAGGAGCAGGGCTGCAAGCCGCGTGATGCGGTCGATGCGCGTGTCGGCGTCGGGGATCCCGTCGCGCAGGAACGCCGCGCGCTGGATCTCGACCAGTTCGGTCAAACTATGCGCTTCCGACGAGACGCCACGCGTCGCGCCGGTGGCGCCGGTGCTGGTGTGCTCAGCAGGCTTGGTCATCGAGATCCCCTCAGCTAGGTCGTGCTGCACCTGACGTGCGGCGGTTGGAACGAAATGGTCCGCGTGTGCCACACAATAGTATGCGCCAGATCACACCCGTATGTGGGCACGCCTGTTGTCAGAATGGTACGGCCTCGAGAGGGGAACGTCGAGGGGCGAACTGTGGCCCTCAGGCAGCAGAGGTGGTGACTCTCAGCCGAGCCGCTCGATGATCGTGACGTTGGCGGTCCCGCCGCCCTCGCACATCGTCTGGAGTCCGTAGCGGCCGCCGGTGCGCTCGAGTTCGTTGAGGAGGGTCGCGAACAGCTTGGCGCCGGTGGCGCCGAGGGGGTGACCGAGTGCGATGGCGCCACCGTTGGGGTTGACCTTCGCCGGGTCCGCGCCGGTCTCCTTGAGCCACGCGAGCACGACCGGCGCGAACGCCTCGTTGATCTCGACGACGTCGATGTCGTCGATGGACATGCCGGTCTTGTCGAGGGCGTACTTGGTGGCCGGGATCGGCGCGGAGAGCATCATCACGGGGTCGTCGCCGCGCACGGACAGGTGGTGGATGCGGGCTCGCGGTGTCAGATTGTGTTCCTTCAGCGCGCGTTCGGAGACGACGAGGGTCGCCGACGACCCGTCGGCGATCTGCGAGGCGACGGCCGCGGTGAGCCGGGAACCATCGGCGAGGACCTGCAGGCCGGCCATCTTCTCCATCGAGGTCTCGCGCGGGCATTCGTCGACGACGCAGTCACCAAGGGCGACGTTCTCGTTGTCGAACTTGCCGTCGGCGATCGCTGCCCGGGCCCGCTCGTGCGACTGCAGCGCCCAGCGCTCCATGTCCTCGCGACTGATGTCCCACTTCTTCGCCATCATGTCGGCGCCGAGGAACTGCGAGATCTGCGCGTCGCCGAAACGTTCCTGCCAGCCGGCGGATTCAGCGGTGGGCGTGGTGAATCCGAACTCCTTGCCCGAGATCATCGCCTGCGAGATCGGGATGGCGCTCATGTTCTGCAGGCCGCCGGCGACGACGATGTCCTGGGTTCCGCTCATGATGCCCTGCGCTGCGAAGTGGATGGCCTGCTGGCTGGACCCGCACTGCCGGTCGACGGTGGTGCCGGGCACCTCGAGCGGGAGACCGGCTGCGAGCCAGGCGGTCCGGGCGACGTTGCCCGCCTGGCCACCGATGGCGTCGAGGCAGCCGAACACCACGTCGTCGACGGCCGCGGGGTCGATGCCGGTGCGCTCGACGAGTGCGGAGATGATGTGGGCGCCGAGATCGGCGGGGTGGGTCTTGGCGAGCGAGCCGTTGCGCTTGCCGACCGGGGTGCGGACGGCGTCGACGATGTAGGCCTGGGGTGTGGTCATGGTCGGTGCTCCTTGAATCGGTAGAAGTCGTTGGCGGTCAAGCACGCTGGCTGGAGATCGAGACGACCTCGCCGGTGAGGTAGGTGGTGTAGTCGCTGGCCAGCATCGCAACGGTCGCGGCGACCTCCCAGACCTCGGCCGCGCGCCCGTAGGCCTCTCGGGAGGCGAGTTCGTCGAGGAGGTCGTCGCTCGTGACCTTGGCCAGGAACGGGTGTTTCGCGATCGACGGTGCGATCGCGTTGATGCGCACCCCGACGTCGGCGGCTTCAAGTGCCGAACAGCGGGTCAGGGCCATCACCCCGGCCTTCGCCGCGGCGTAGTGCGCCTGTCCGCGCTGGGCCCGCCAGCCGAGGACAGAGGCGTTGTTGACGATCACGCCGTTGTGCTCGACCGAGCCGAAATACCGCAGGGCTGCGCGGGTGGCGCGGAATGTACCGGTGAGCGTGATGTCGAGGACACGATCCCATTCCTCGTCGGTCATCTCGGCGACCGGGGTCTCGCCGCCGAGCCCGGCATTGTTGACCAGTACGTCGATACGTCCGAGTTCGGTTGCGGCATCGGCGATCAGCGCGTCGACCTCCGCGGTGACCTGCACATTGCAGGTGCGCTGGGTGACCGTGCGCTCCGGGAATTCCGCCGACAGCTTCTCGGCGGCCTCACCGAGGCGTCGTTCATGCCAGTCGCTGATGAGCACATCCGCGCCTTCGAGCAACGCACGCCGGGCCGACGCGAAGCCGATTCCCGTTCCGGCGGCGGCGGTCACCACGACCTTCTTGCCCAGCAGCAGGCCGTGCCCGGCGATCTCGGCAGGCGGTGTGGCCAGCGGCGAGACCGCTCGGCCGGCCGCCCGGGCCCCGTTGACGTCGACTCCGGTCATCTCAGCGTGCCTCTCGGGGTAGGCCGAGCACGCGCTCGGCGATGATGTTGCGCTGCACCTCGTTCGAGCCGCCGTAGATGGTGTCGGCGCGGGTGAACAGGTAGAGCCGTTGCCATTCGTCGAGTTCGACGTTCTCCGGGTCGGCGATGTCGTTGGCCTTGCCTTCGGCGGTCGCGGCCGGCCCGATCAGCGACGGTGCGCCCACGACGTCCATCGCGAGCTCACCGAGGTCGCGATGCCAGTTGGCCCACAACAACTTCGAGACCGAGGCCGCACCCGCTTGCGAGGTCACGTCCCCGTCCAGCGTCCGCTGGGCGTGGGCGCGCATGACCATCAACCCGATATCCGCCCGAGCCAGCCGCGACGCGATCTCCGGGTCGTCCAGCGCCCCGTTGGCTCGCGCGAGATCGGTGAGATTGCCCAGCTCGCGCGCGAATCCGACCTGCTGACCCAGCGTCGACACCCCGCGCTCGAACTGCAGCAGCCCCATCGCCACCTTCCAGCCGTCGCCCGGGTCACCGACGATGAGATCGGCATCGGTTTCCGCGTCGTCGAAGAACACCTCGTTGAATTCCGAAGTGCCGGTGAGCTGTTGGATCGGACGGACGGTGACGCCCGGTTGGTCGAGCGGCACCAGCAGGAAACTCAGTCCGGCATGGCGCGACGATCCCTTCTCGGTACGCGCGATCACGAACACCCATTGCGCCACGTGGGCGAGCGAGGTCCAGATCTTCTGGCCGTTGATGATCCACTTGCCGTCTTCGAGCCGCGCCGACGTGGACACGCCCGCGAGGTCCGATCCGGCGCCCGGCTCGGAGTAGCCCTGCGACCACAATTCGGTGACATCGACGATGCCGGGCAGGAAACGCCGCTTCTGCTCGTCGGTCCCGTAGGCGATGAGCGTGGGGCCCAACAGTTCCTCACCCAGATGATTCACGCGCGCAGGTGCGTTGGCGCGTGCGTACTCGCGATGGAAGATGATGCGCTGTTCGAGCGTCGCACCACGACCGCCGTACTCGACCGGCCAACCGATGCAGGTCCACCCGGCGCGCGCGAGGTGACGATCCCATTCGAGGCGCTCGGCGAAGAACTCGTGTTCGCTGCCCGGCCCCCCACGACCCTTCAGATCGGCGAAGTCGCCGGCGAGGTTCTCGTCGAGCCACGCACGCACCGCGGCCGCGAACTCGGTGGTGGCGTTCGGTGTCGATTTCGCCCATTCACCCAGGTCGACGGCACGATCGGCGAGATTCGTCGTGGTCATGGGCGCTAGCATAACGCACCAAGCAAGTGCTAGGTTGGGCGCATGGCGCAGACCCCACTGCACGAGGTCCTCCCCACGCCCACGACCCCGGCCGCACTGCGCCGGGCGGCGCAGACCTGGCCCGACCGTATCGCTCTCGTCGACGGTCAGTGGCAGTCTTCGACGCATCCGCGCATCGAGTCGACCTGGACCCGTCTCCACGAGTCCGTCCGGGATTTCGCGGCAGCGTTGGTGTCCTCGGGTATCGAGGCCGGCGACCGGGTCGCCATCTGGTCGCCGAACAGCTTCCACTGGCCGATTGCGGCGCTCGGGGTCCACTACGCCGGTGCGACGCTCGTCCCCTTGAACACGCGCTACACCGCGGGCGAGGCGATCGAGATCATCGAACGGTCCGGGGCCCGGGCCGTCGTCGTGTCCGGCGAGTTCCTCGGTGCCGATCATGCGGCCGAGTTGTTGCGCGATCACCGCGCCACGATGCCCGACGTCGTGATCCGGGTGTCGCTCACGGACGACGCCGCCCCGCTCGACGGTGCCGTCGACTGGGATGAGTTCCTCAGTCGGGCGGCAACCCCCGACGCACTCGCCGAAGCCGACCGACGCGCCGATGCCGTCTCCCCCGACGATCTCTCCGACATCCTCTTCACCTCCGGCACGACCGGAAAGTCGAAGGGTGTGCTGGCGACCCACCGGCAGACCCTGACCGGCTCGTACGGCTGGGGCGCGAACGCCGGTCTGGGCCCGGACGACCGCTACCTGATGGTCAACCCGTACTTCCACACCTTCGGGTACAAGGCGGGCATCCTGCCGAGCGTGCTGTTCGGCGTGACCATGCTGCCGCTCGCCGTCTATTCACCGGACCAGGCGATGAAACTCGTGTCCGACGAACGCGCGACGGTCTTCCCGGGCGCGCCCACCATCTTCCAGACCATCCTCGACGACCCGAAGCGCGCCGACCACGATCTCTCGAGCCTGCGCATCGTCATCACCGGCGCGGCGATCGTGCCCGTCGTCCTCGTCGAACGCCTCCAGCACGACCTGGGCGTCGACACCGTCATCACCGCCTACGGCCTGACCGAGGCGAGCGGCTTCGTCTCCACCTGCACCCCCGACGACGACGATGCGACGGTCGCCAACACCTGCGGACGTGCGTTCCCGGGTATGGAGATCACGCTCTCCGACGACGGTGAGGTGCTGGCGCGCGGAGACATGGTGATGGTCGGCTACCTCGACGACCCGGAGGCCACCGCCGCGACGATCGACGCCGACGGGTGGCTGCACACCGGCGACATCGGGACCCTCGACGAACGCGGCAACCTCAAGATCACCGACCGGCTGAAGGACATGTACATCTGCGGCGGGTTCAACGTCTACCCCGCCGAGATCGAGCAGACCCTCGCGCGGCTCGACGGTGTCACCGAGTCCGCGGTCGTCGGCGTGCCCGACGCCCGGCTCGGCGAGGTGGGCCGCGCCTACCTGACGGTCCGCGCGGACGCCGACCTCGACGAGGCGCAGGTCATCGCGTTCGCCAAGGAGCACCTCGCCAACTTCAAGATCCCCCGGTCGGTGGTCTTCGTCGACGAGTTCCCCCGCAACGCGTCGGGCAAGATCCTCAAGCGCAACCTCGCCTGACCCCCGGGATTTCGTAGCGCCAAATGCGCGCTATTCACTTACTGACGCTACGAAATGCGGGGCTGGGAACCGGCCGGACGTGCGGTGCGTCGAAGTGTGTATGACCGACGACCTGCGCGCCATGATCGCTTCCCGCGACGGCGTCTTCACCACGCATCAGGCACACTCGCACGGCGTATCGGCCGACGGCATCGGGTCCGGACCGGACAGTGGGTCCGGGTGACGCGAGGTGTCTTCCGGGTGGCCGATCGGACGGTCGACGAGCGGATGCGGATGCGGCTCGTCGGGGTTCGCCACGCGCGCGGGCGATGCTGGAGGCGATGTCGTCGGGCGCGAGGTCGGAGGCGGAGCGGATCACCGCGAAGCTACTCGACGGCAGCGGGTTCACGGGGTGGTCGGCCAACACGCCGGCGTGTGGCTACGTCCTCGACTTCGCGTTCGAGGCGTCGAAGATCGCCATCGAGATCGATGGGATGGCTTTCCATAGTGACGCCGTCGCATTCCAGCGAGACCGCACCCGACAGAACGACCTCGTCGCCAACGGCTGGACTGTCCTCCGGTTCACCTGGAACACGGAAATCCGTAGCGTAGATGCGGATATAGCGCGTATCCGCGCTACGAAATCCCGTCAGGTGCGGGGTTTCACCAGCGGGAACAGGATGGTGTCGCGGATGCCGAGGCCGGTGAGGGCCATCAGCAGGCGGTCGATGCCCATGCCGGTGCCGGTGGTCGGGGGCATGCCGTACTCCATCGCGGCGAGGAACTCTTCGTCGAGGACCATCGCCTCGTCGTCGCCGGCGGCGGCCAGGCGGGCCTGGTCGGCGAAGCGCTCGCGCTGGATGACGGGGTCGACGAGTTCGGAGTATCCGGTCGCCAACTCGAAGCCGCGTACGTAGAGGTCCCACTTCTCCACCACGCCGATCTGCGACCGGTGCGCGCGGACCAGTGGCGAGGTCTCGACCGGGAAGTCGCGGACGAAGACCGGGCGGTCCAACTTCTCGCCGACCATATGTTCCCAGAGTTCCTCGACGAGCTTGCCGTGGCCGTACCCCTTGTCCTTCGGGATCTCGAGGCCGACGCGCGCCGCGACGGCCAGCAACTGCTCGACGGTGGTCTCGCCGTCGGCACCGGCCGGAACGATCTGCTCGCCCAGCGCCTCCGACAGCGACGGGTACATCTCGAGTGCGGTCCACTCCCCCGAGAGGTCGTAGGTGGAACCGTCCGGCATGGTCGGGGTCTGGGTGCCGAGCGCCGCCTGCGAAACCTCCTGCACGAGTTCGCGGATCATGACGGCGGAGTCGTCGTAGGTGCCGTAGGCCTGATAGGTCTCGAGCATCGCGAACTCCGGCGAGTGCGTGGAGTCGGCACCCTCGTTGCGGAAGTTGCGGTTGATCTCGAAGACGCGCTCGATGCCGCCGACCACACAGCGCTTGAGGAACAGCTCCGGTGCGATGCGCAGGAACAGGTCGATGTCGAAGGCATTGGAGTGCGTGACGAACGGTCGAGCGGCCGCCCCACCGTGCAGGGTCTGCAGCATCGGGGTCTCGACCTCGAGGAAACCCCGACGGCCCAGCGCCGCACGAAGTTCGGCGATCACCGAGATCCGGGTGCGGGCGATGCTGCGCGCCTCCGGGCGCATGATGAGGTCGACGTAGCGCTGCCGGACGCGAGTCTCCTCGTTCATGTCCTTGTGCGCGACGGGCAACGGCCGCAACGACTTCGACGCCATCTGCCAGCCGTCGGCCATCACCGAGAGTTCGCCGGTGCGCGAGCTGATGACCTCGCCCGAGATGAACACGATGTCCCCGAGGTCCACCTCGGACTTCCACCGCGCCAGCGCTTCCTCGCCGACGCCGTTGAAGCTGACCATCGCCTGCAGCTGCGTGCCGTCGCCCTCCTGCAGCGTGGCGAAGCAGAGCTTGCCCTTGTTGCGCAGGAAGATCACGCGTCCGCTCACGCCGACGTGCTGTCCGGTCTCGGTACCGGCCTCGAGGTCGGGGTAGGCCGCGCGGATCTCACCGAGGCTGTGGGTGCGCGGGATGGCGACCGGGTAGGCCTCGCGACCCTCGGCCAGGATCCGCTCACGCTTCTCGCGGCGGATGCGCAACTGCTCGGGCGTCTGCTCGTCGGTCGCTTCGGGGGTGGCGGTGCTGGTCGGGCTGTCACTCACCCCACGCACCCTATCGGGGCCGGTCATCGACTCCAACTCACCGCCTCGCGGTGACCGCGGACACAACCGGGTCGCGCTGGGCGGGTTCAGCTCTCGTGGGCGGAGATGACGGCGAGGTCGTCGGGCCGAATCCGGCCGTTGACCCTTGCCGACCGCATCCGACGGTGCCCGCCGACGACGAACACCGCACCGTGCACCCCGCGCGCCTGCAGGTGCCAGGCGAGCCATTCGGCCTCGTGCCCGTCCTCGCTGACGAGGATCCATCGTGATTCCGGCCGGGCGACGCGCAGTGAGTCCGGGGTGTCCGGCGTGAGCCGGTCGAGAACCTCGACGGCGTCGATTGCCAGGGCCCCGAAAAGTGCGCCGTCGAGCTGACGGCGCCGGTGGGAGCGGACGTCGACGGGGGTGGCACCGGCGGCGACGGCGGACGCGTAGTCCTCGACCCGCAACGACAGCGGCGCAGACGGGGCCGGGGCGACGGTCGGCGGTACAGCGGCAAACACCGAAGCAGGGGCGAACACCGTACCGGCGGAAGAAGGACGAACAGAAGAAGCAACCGAAGCGGTCATGAGAGGGAGTCCTCAGGTGATCGAGATCGAGCGGGGAGCGCGAAGGAGGGCAGCCGCAGACGCGGTACTAGCCCTGACAACACTCCCGACAGCTCGTGATCACGGCGACGAGTATGCCACAGCACACCCGCACCGGCCAGACCTCGACCCGACCGAGGTCGTCACACCGACGTCGTCACACTTCCGGCGGCTGCCACCGCTGCACGCGTCGCATCTGTGCGTTCAGGACGGCGTCGGGCGTCATGCGCAGAGCGAGGTCGCGCGCCCAGACAGCGGGGCCGGCACGCAGTTGCCCGACCCGGCCGATCATCGACGCCTGCCGCGCGATCTGCTGGGTCCGCGGGCGTCGGAGCCGGTCGTAGGTGCGCAACGCCTCGCCGAGGTCAGCGCGGCCGTGCCGGCGTACCAGCGCGGTCAGGGTGGCCGCGTCCTCCATCGCCTGGTTGGCACCTTGACCCAGGTTCGGGGTCATCGCGTGGGCGGCGTCGCCGACGAGAACACTCGAGCACCCCCGGCCCGCTCTGACGAACGTGGGCAGCGGCTTGGCGAGCTCCTCGATCGGCAGGTACCCGACGGTCGCCGGATCGGTGGCGTCGAGCAGCTCCCCGATCGGTCGATGCCAGCCCGAAAACCGTTGCCGCACTGCATCGAGACCGCCCGCCGTGTCGCCCCCGTCATCCGACACCGAGGCGAACCAGTAGACATGCCCGTCAGGGAGCGGCGCAATCCCGAAACGCGCCCCACGTCCGGTCGTCTCGCCGGCCGCGTCGACCGACACCGGGGTCGTCGTGATGGCCCGCCACGCCGAGTAGCCACATCGCCGGACGCCCGGGTCCTCGACGACCGCGGCACGCACCCGGCTGCGCAGACCGTCGGCGCCGACGATCAGGTGGCAGTCACCGATCTCGGTGCCGTCGGACAGTCGCACGAGACCGCGGTCGGGCGCGATGTCGTCGACCCCGGAACCGGTCCTGATGCTTACGACGTCGGCCGCGGCGGCAAGGAGGGCCGCGTGGAGATCGGTGCGGCGGACGACGCGCATGTCGGTCAGCGACGCCGGATCGAACCGACTGAGCCATCGCCCGCCCGGTGTCCGTGTTCCGCTCGTCGGCGGGGTCGGCGCTGCGGCGTCGCCGAGGACCGACCGCATACCCAATGCGTCGAGTGCGCGGACCCCGTTGGCGAAGATGCTCAGGCCGGCACCCCCGCCGCGCACCTCGGGCGCGCGCTCGACGACCGTCACCCGGGCACCCGTCGATGCCAGTCCGACCGCGGTACACAGGCCGGCGATCCCGGCCCCCACCACGACAACCTTCATGAGACTGTTCTCCACATGGAGAAGAAGCTAGCAGATAAACTTCTCCGCGTGGAGAAATCAGTCAACGGGTCGACACGCGATCTGCTGCTCGACACCGGCATCACCCTCATCGGCACCGTCGGGGGCCGGCAGGCGTCCGCGCGTGCGGTCGAAGACGCGTCCGGGATGCCCCACGGGAGCGTTCGGCATCATTTCGGCGGTCAGAGCGGTTTCCTCGCGGCTCTCGTCGAGCATGTGTTCACCGGGGATCGGGCCGCCGAGGGCGAGTCGACCCAGGAGGTGATCGCCCGCTGGCTGGGCAGTGACCGCGTCCGTACCAGGGCTCGGTATGAGCTCATGCTCCTGGCGACACGCGACGAGGACCTGCGACGGGCGATGGTCGGGCACCGTGAGCGCTACGTCGACGGACTCGTCGACGCCGGGCTGCCCCGCACCGAGGCCCGGCAACTGGTCGCCGCGCTCGACGGCCTCGTCCTCGACGCCCTGCTGCGAAACTCCGACGGCACCGACGCCGACCACGATCCCACTCCCCTGCTGCGCGCGTTCCGCTGACGATCCGGGGTCACGTCGTCCCGACGAGTTCGTCGGCCAGCGCACGGAGGTGGTCGGCGAGCTCGTCGACGCCGGGCTGCTCCACCGGGAAGTGCCCGCACCCGGTCAGCAGATGGATGTCGGCGCGCGCCGCGATCCGCCGCGCGAAGCGCACACTGACCTCCGGCGGCGTCCACGAGTCGGCCGCCGGGTGGACCAGCAGCACACGCGGTCCGCGGTACGTCTCCGGGGCAGGCACCTCGTGCGTCATCAGGTCCGCCAGGAACCCCAGCGACACCGACGATCCGGCACCGAGACGGTCGTCGACGCAGGCCCAGGACAGTTCGGGGTCGCGACTCATCGCCGACATCGGCGCCACCCAGCGGATCGGGAACCGCATCCGGGCGAGCACCCCGACGCGGGCGAGCACCGGCATCAGCGGGATCAGTCGCGCGAGCGCCGGCGTACGCGCGACCACTCGACGCGCATCGGGATCCCCGGCCAGATCGAGCAGGCAGGTCGCGACGACCGCGGCCACCCGTCCGGTCCGGCTCGCGACCTCGTAGGCGAGCATCCCACCGAGACTCGCCCCCAGCACGATGAGCGGACGCGGATCGTCGTCGGTCTCGGCCGTCACGAGATCGCAGATCAGGTCGACCCAGTCCTGGTAGCGGACCCTCCCCGGATCCGCCACCCGCGTGCGTCCGTACTGCGGCAGATCGGGGGCGAGGACCTCGAACCCCTCGTTCGCGAGGATCGCGCCCAGCGGCCAGACCAGGGCACTGTGTCCGCCACCGCCGTGCAGCAGCAACACGCGCAGCGGTGCCGCGCTCCGGCGCGCCCGCAGGATGTGGACGTCGACCTCCCCGCACGGCCGGCCGGAGCTCGACGGCCAGGTCCACCAGGTGGATTCGGCCGCGACCCCGGCGGCGACGGAGCGCCAGGGCTCGGGCAGGAAGCGAAGGTAGGATTCGGGGGTTCCGGACCGGCGGATCATGTATCCATCGTCGAACCGGCGGCGGGACTCCACAACTCGCATTCCCCGAGGATCGATCAGATGCGCAAAAGGCCACGGCAGCAACGCTCTTCGTTCACCGTCGACACGATTCTCGAGGCGGCCACTCAGCTTCTGGACACCGAGGGCGCGGAGATGACGACCAACCGCATCGCCGAGAAGGCCGGGGTGTCGGTGGGTTCGATCTACCAGTACTTCGGCGACAAGCAGGCGATCTTCGACGAACTCGCGCTTCGCCATCTCGACGCCGCCGCCGGGGCGATGACGGCCGTCCTCGACGACCACCCGCCCGGTTCGTGCCCGTGGCCGGAGGTGCTGCATGCGGTGATCGAGGTCGCGGTCCGCGAGAACTCGACGCACGGCCGCGCCCATGGGCGGCTGCGCGAACTGGCCGACCCGACACGCCTGGCCACGGAGTACACCACCCTGATCGATTCGCTGATCGACCGGTTGAGCGCTCATCTCGTCGCCGACGGCTGGACGGCGCAGTCCGCGGCAGCTGACCTCCGGCTCGCCTTCGCCGCGGTCGACGCACAGATCCACCAGCTGGCCGGCACCGACCTGACCGCCGGCGAACTGACCGACCGCATCACGGCCTACACCGAGGCAGCACTCCGCGCGCACCGTTGACGCGACGAATCCCCGTGCCGCTGTTCGGTTCGCCTAGTGTCCCGGGTCGGAAATTCGTTTCATGAGTTCGGCGGTCCAGGTGGATGCATCGCGAGGCGGCGGAGGACGCAGCTACTGGATGTACCTGCGACGACGCCAACGAAGCGAGGCGCCGCCTGGGCGTCGCAATCATCAACGAATTTCCGGCGCGGGACACTAGATCTACTTCCCGCGACGCGGATTCGCCTTGGCCCGTTCGTGGACCAGACGTAGACCATCCAGGGTCAGGTGCGGGTGATGATCGGTGAGGGAACGACATTCGTCGAACATCAGCGGGGCGAGAAATCCGGTGGCGACCACTGTCACGTCGTCGCCGTCGAATCCCGGGACGGTGTCGCAGACGCGGTCGACCAACCCGTCCACCTGACCGGCGAAGCCGTACAGGATGCCGGACTGCAACGCTTCGACGGTGTTCTTGCCGAGCACGCTGCGGGGCGGCATCAACTCGACCTTGCGCATGGTCACGGTGTGCTCCGACAGCGCCTCGACCGCGAGGTTGACGCCCGGTGCGATGGCCCCGCCGAGGAACTCGCCCGTCGCCGAGACCGCGTCGACGACCGTTGCGGTACCGAACGCGACCACGATGCAGGGCCCGCCGAATTCCGTATGCGCGGCAAGGCAATTGGCGACCCGGTCGGTGCCGACCTCTTTCGGGTTGTCGACCAGGAGGGGAACCCCGGTCCGCACACCCGGTTCGAGCAGCACGTGTGGCCCGTTGCCGAAGTAGCGCGGCACCATCACGCGCAGTTCGCGCAGGAGCGACGGAACCGTCGACAGCGCACTCACCCCGGTCACCTGCTCGATGTCGTCGCCGAGCATGCCGCGGAACGCCCACGCCAGTTCGTCGGCGGTGTAATGCGGGTCGGTGTGGATTCGCCAATCACGCACCAGGCGCGCGTGATCCCCGACCCCGGCGTACACGCCGAGATGGATGTTGGTGTTGCCGACGTCGACGGTGAGCAGCATCGAAGGTCGTCGCCGCGTCAGAGCGAGGCGTCGGCGAAGACCGGACCATCGAGGTGACGCGGGTCGAGCAGACCCGACCCCGCGGGTACGTCGGCCGGATCGTCGCCCGTGGTCACGATGCGGTTCTGCGCGTCGACGAACACCACGTTCGGCGAGTACTCACGCAGCTCGGCCGCATCGAGCATGCTGTAGGCGATGATGATGACGAGATCGCCCGGGTGGACGAGATGCGCTGCCGCACCGTTGATCCCGATGACACCGCTGCCACGCTCGCCGGCGATCGCGTAGGTCACCAGCCGGGCGCCGTTGTCGATGTCGACGATCGTGACCTGCTCACCCTCGAGCAGGCCCGCGGCGTCGAGCAGATCGGAGTCGATGGTCACCGAGCCGACGTAGTGCAGGTCGGCCTGGGTCACGGTGGCGCGGTGGATCTTCGAGGTCATCATGGTGCGCAACATGGTCATCGTCCCTCTGTCGTGGTTGTGGTGGCATTGGTCCAGGCGATTTCTTCTTCGAGCGCGGCGACGCCGCCGACCGTCACGCCGACGTTGTCGATCAGGCGAGCGCCGCCGAGCCGGGCCGCGACGAGCAGCCGTCCCGCGCCCTTCTCCGGCGGCTCCTCGAGCTGACGCCCGCGCAGGTCCAGGTAGTCGACCTCGATCTCCGGGACCGAGGCGAGCACCGACCGTGCGGCGGCGAGAATGGCATCGCGTCCGCCTTCAGCCGCATGGGCCCCCGCGACGAGCGACGCCGAGAGCGTCGTCGCCAGCTCCCGCTGCTCCGGGGTGAGGTAGCGGTTGCGTGACGACATCGCCAGCCCGTCGGACTCGCGGACGGTCGGGACGCCGACGATGTCGACGTCGAGGTTCAGGTCGGTCACCATCTGCTTGATGAGCACCAGCTGCTGATAGTCCTTCTCACCGAAGAACGCCGCATTGGGTCCGACGATGTTGAGCAGCTTGAGGACCACCGTCAGCATTCCGGCGAAGTGTGTCGGCCGCGAGATCCCGTCGAGGATTCCACCCGCCTCGCCCGGGTGCACCGTCGTCCGCGGACCGTTCGGGTACATCGACGACGCGGACGGCGCGAACACCAGCTCGACGCCCAGCGGCTCGAGGAGCGCGAGGTCGGCGTCGAGGGTGCGCGGGTAGGCGTCGAGGTCCTCGCCGGCGCCGAACTGCAACGGGTTGACGAAGATGGACACCACCACCACGGTGTTGCCCTTCGCCTTGGCGGCGCGGACGAGCTGCAGATGACCGGCGTGCAGGGCACCCATGGTCGGGACGAGCACGACACGCTTACCCGCGGCGCGCAGCGCACGGGTGACGCGGCTCAGCGACGCCGGCTCCCGATGCACGGTCATCTTCCCGGCCGAGTAGGTGGGCTGTTCGTCGGACGGGCCGCTCACGCCGTCTCCTCCGCTTGATGTCATCGGTCCTCCAATGCGTCGATCAACGCCTGCGGCGCGTCGCTCTGATCCGCGGCGCGCCGGGCGAGTGTGCGGTACGCGTCGGCGATGCCGTGCGGTCCCGGGCCGGCGGGGACGGTGCGCAGGGCCGCGAGGTGTCGGGCGACCGCGGCCGCGTCACCGCGGGCGACGGGGCCGGTCAGCGCCGACGGGCCGAGCTCCAGCACATTCCGCAACGACGCCGCCGCCAACGGCCCGAGGATGCGTTCGGCGAGGCGGTTGCCATGTCCGTCGACGGTCGCCGTGTCGCGGCCGGAGTGGTCGATGGCGGCGTTGAGTGCGAGGACCGCGTCGGAGATCAGGGCGATCAGATGGTTGGCGCCGTGGGCGAGCGCGGCGTGGTACAGCGTGCGATCGGCCTCGGCGATCCGCACCGGATCACCGCCCATTTCCAGCACCAGCGACGACGCGATGGCCTCGCCGACGGCGTCGGCAGCGGTGATGGCGAAACAGGCGTTGGTGAGGCGTGCGGTGTCATCCTCCGAACCCACGAACGTCATCGCTGGGTGCAGCGCGATTCCGAGTGCACCACGGTCGGTCAGCGGTTGCAGCACGGCCACCCCGTGCGCGCCCGCGGTGTGCGCGACGATCGTCCCCGGACGGAGCGAGTCGGACGCCGCGATCTCGTCGACCACAGGGGCGAGCTCGGAGTCGGGCACGCTGACCAGCAGCAACTCGGATCGCGCGACGACCGTGTCGAGGTCGAGGACCTCGGAATCGGGGAGTCGACTCACCGCGCGGGCCCGGGACTCGGGCGACCGCGCCACCACGGCTCCGACCACGTGCCCGGCCTTCTCCAGCGCCTCGCCCAGAGCCGTCCCGACGCGGCCGGCGGACACGAGGCCGACGGTGAGGCGAGCGGGCGTCGGCAGATTCGTCATGCCGGGAAAAGGTTCGGTGAGACCGGAACGGAGGTGCGAGCCATCGCCGAAGGCGTCATCGCCACCGGTTCGCCGTGCAGACGGCATACCGGCATCACCGCTCGGTGAGGTCACCGCTGTCCTCCAGAGTGTCGTTCCAGTCCCGCCTCCGCCGACACTTCCGTCGCATGAGCGGACTCATCGCGGCGGGGTCGGCACGGGTACCAGACGTTGCAGAGCAAGAGTAGGTCCGACACCGCGGCCGGTGCCAACGTCTGTGACAGGTGTCACCTCGTGGGCGGCCGGTCGATCCGCCGGTCGTGCCGACCGATCCACCGAACCACCGGTGACCTGCGCCGACGCGGCGTAGTCTGAGACAGCCGCAGTCCGCCCAGGATTGCCGGCCCGGACGACATCGACACACCCGCGCACACGAAGGTCCCGCCCATGAGCTTGGAACCGGGCACAGAGTTCGCCGGTTACCGGGTCGTGCGCAGGATCGGTGCGGGCGGGATGGGTGAGGTGTACCTCGTCCGCCATCCCCGGCTCCCGCGCCATGACGTGATCAAGGTCCTCGCCGAGCAGGTGTCGAACGATCCGATCTTCCGAGCCCGGTTCACCCGCGAGGCCGACCTCGCCGCCCAGCTGGACCACCCGTGCATCGTCAGTGTCTACGACCGGGGCGAAGTGGACGGACGACTCTGGATCTCGATGCAGTACGTGCCCGGCACGGACGCCGCGGCATTGCTCGCCACCAGCCCCGGCGGGCTCCCGCTCGCCGACGTCGCGGCCGTGGGCGACGCGATCGGCGCGGCGCTCGATCACGCGCACCGCTCCGGACTGCTCCACCGCGACGTCAAACCGGCGAACATCCTGATCAGCCCCGGGGAGTCCGATCCGCGACTCCCCCAGCACGTCACGCGTCGGCGTATCCGGCTGGCGGACTTCGGGATAGCGCGCCCGACCGACGGTGGTGCCACCTCGCTCACCTCGACGGATCTCGTCATCGGCTCATTCCCCTATTCGTCACCCGAACAGCTCTCGGCCGAGACCCTCGATGCCCGCAGCGACGTCTACTCACTGGCCTGCAGCGTCTTCGAATTGATCGCGGGCACAGTGCCGTTCACCGCACGGACCCCCGCCATGATGATCCACCACCACCTCAGCACCCCGCCCCCGGAGCTGGCCGACCTCCGTCCCGACGTGCCGAGGGCGGTGTCCGACGTGGTGCGCTCCGGTCTCGCGAAGAACCGGACAGACCGTCCGTCGTCGGCGGGCGCCTTTGCCGCCGAGCTCCGTTCGGCGATCGACTCGACGGTCTTCGCCCCGGCGCCACCGCGGCCGGAGCGCACCGTGCGCGGCCACGCCGCGGCGGCACCGATGTCCGGTCCACCGATGTCCCGACCCGCACCGCGGGCGCTGCCCCCGACCGCCTTCGCACCCACTGCTGCGATCCCGGTCGCCGGTGCCACCCGGCCGGGGGACGACGGCTCTCGGCCCACCATCGCACGGGGCGCGACGGCATACTCCGGACTTCCCGGACACGCTGTCCCCCAGCATGATCCCGGGTCGTCGACGGTCCGCGCCTCGCGCGATCTACCGGTGCTGGACCCACCTCGGCCCGGCCCGGGTGCGACCCGGCGGACCACCGCGTCGCTCGCATGCGGTGTGGCGGCGATCCCGTTGAGCGTCGTCGGCGGACTGGGCCTGCCGGTCGGCGTGGCCGGCTGGTATCTCGCCGGCCGTGGTCAGCCGGGTTCGGCCGGGCGGTTCGCCCGCATGCTGTGCGTCTTGGGCGTCGTGCTGAGCCTGGGGTTCATCGCGTTCACCGTCGGACGCGCCGTGGCGATGCAGTTCTGACTTCGACGTCGTCGCAACGGATTTCGTCAGCGCCAGCTCCCCGGCCGGGACTTCTGCGGCTCACGCGCCTGCCTGGACAACGCGCCGAACACGGCGTCGACCACCCACAGGGTCAGGATCCCCGCCACGATGTCGACCACGTCGTCGAACGGTGAACGGAATCTCGGCGAGAACGGGTCCAGTACCTGCGAGGCCGGGACGTCGAGGAGTCTCCCGGTGCCGTCGACGATCGCGTCGACCGGGTTCGACGCCCAGCCCTCGTACGCGTTGATCGCCAGCAGCATGATGACCGGAATGGCCAGCACCCACCAGAATCCACGACGACGCGCGACCGACCACGCCACGATCAGCATCACGACGAAGGCGGGCATGTGCTCCGAACAGAACGTGAGAACGGGGTAGTCTCCCGATCGCACCAGGACCGGGACCTGACCACCCCAGAATCCGAGTGCCCCGACCGCGCCGATCACCACCGCGATCCCCGACCGCAACGGGTTACGAGCCCAGATCCCCAGCACGAGAACCATGTACAGCGGCATCAGAGCCGTCAGCGACCAGATGAGCAACAGGCTCGCCTCGGGACCGTTGGCCTGGAGGTTCGCGTGGTACTCGGGGAACGGGGTGCCGTCGAGCGGGTCGAAGGTGAAGAGCCACAACACCGTCGGCCACCACGCGATGACCGGCAGGAACACCGCGGTGCTCACCAGCGACTGCTTGACCGCGTTCCCGCGCTCGGTGTGGCGGATCGCGGCCATCGACGGATCGGACCCCGGCCCGAGACCGAACTCCCCACCCGCGAGCGTCTCGCTCATACGGGAATACTAGGGCGATCGTCCAACTCGTATCGGCGAATCCGCGGCAACGCCGCAGATGCACCCGGACGGATGACAGGGGCATCGGACCGCGACCCGGCAGCGTCGCAAGCGGCCGGGCGGATCAGCCGTTCCGTCGGCGCCGTCCGCCGCCGGTGGACTCCGTCTGTGACCGCAGCTGGCTCAGGAGTTCGGAGACGGGCAACCCCGCCGAGTGTGCCGATTCCGCGTCGTCGGCAACCGCACGGCGTCGACGACCACCGCCGAAGGACTCCGCGGGCCGACCGCCCGGCTGATTCTCGTGTCGTCCAGCGGACCCGAGGAAGGGCGGGGGCTCCACGTCGTCGGAAGCATCCGCGACGCCCGGGGTCTCATCGCTCTCGGGTGCTTCGCCCGACGCCGCCCGGGTCGACCATTCGTCGGTCGGGGTGTCGTCGGTGTAGAGCGGTTGATTCGCGTCCGCGACCGGCGACTGCGATCCCGGGCCTCGGGTATCCGCCGCGTCGGTGTCGTTCCCGAGGTAGAAGCCCCCGGAGAACGGCAATGACGCGGACTCTCCGGCGCCGGTCGACGCACCGTCCGCACCCGAGGTCTCGGCGCCTGCGGAGGCCTCCGGGCCGTCGGCGTGATCGGTGTCGACGATCTCGGCGTCGGAGACGTCTGAGTCGGACGTCCTCCCGGACGTCCCCGTCGCGGCAGAGGGTTCGGCCGGCGCGCTCGTCGCCGCGGGCTCGTCGGGCGATACCTCGGTGGCGATGCGGCCCGAGATCGGGTCGTCGGTGACGACCGGGATCACCTCGGTCATCTCGTTGGGATCGACCGGTCCCGTATGCCTGCCGTCGTCCGCGGTCGGAGCCGTCGCCGCGAAGTCGCGCGCGGCGAGCACCCCGTCGTCGGCGTAGGTGGCGCCGTAGGACGACACGCCACCGATATCACCGGAGAAGCCACCGCCGTAGGGTGCACCGGATCGACGACCCGCGCGTGATTCGTCGTTCAGGCCCGAGGCCAGTTCGCGCATCTTCTCACTCGACAGGGCGACCCGCTGATCCGGCAGCGGTTCACCGAGGAGCATCTCCAGGCTGGAACGCAACGCCAGCACCTGGGCCTTGAGCTCGGAGAGTTCTTCGTTCGACTCGGCGGTGACCTCTTTGCGGATGGTCGTCTCGACATCGAGTTCGTACTGCCGACGCGCGGCGATCTCGCGTTCCAGCTGCAATTCGTAGACCAACCGGAGGTCACGGCTCTTCGCCTCGGCGCTCTCGGCCTGTCGACGGAACTTCGTCACCAGGATCGCGCCGATGACGGCCGCCCACAACGCCGCGATGACTGCCAGCGAGCCGGTGATCGACAGCCTGTCGGTGAAGACCATCAGGATGCTGGCGATCAATGCGAGCACGATCAAGAGGCCGAGCAACCACTGAGCCGTCGACCGACTCGAGCGGCGCGAGTCGGCGGCACGGCCGTTCGAGGTCGTCATGATCGTGAATTTACCCGCTGTGAGTGCATTCGGACCGCAGGCGGGTGCGGAGTTTCTCCGATAGTCGACATGTTAGGCGACGAGTGCGCGGGGCGTCCGACACTCGCCCCGACCCTCACGGACCGCCGACGGCGGACGGATCGTCGGGTGCTCGGCAGCAGTATTCGAGCCACAGCGCGGCACCGACGAGGACCACCCCGCCGATCAGTCCGACGATCGCGCCCGGCCGGTCGTGGTCGGCAGCGGCCAGATCGTGTTGGCCGAGCAGGAAGGCCAGCAGACCCAGCCACACCCCGACGGCGATCGCGCCGAGGATCGCAGAAGCCTTGGCCAGGGCCAGCACTCGCGCGGCCGTGAGTGGATGGAGTTGTCCCCGCGCGCGACCGACATCCCGCGAATCGACCCGGGAACGGACGACGAAGGCGATGACGATCTCGAGTGCGGCAAGCACATACAGCACCACACCGGCGAGCAACGGCAGCGGCGGGAAATCGGAGTAGTTGTACCGCACCAGGATCCACGCGACGATCGCCGTGACCGCTGCGATGACGGCGAGATCGCGGACCCGGGTGGGACCGAGACCGGTTTCCTCGTCGTCCTGATCCGGCCGGCGCGGGTCCGGCGCGGTCACGAGTCGACCCCGGTCAGGCGGCCGACCGGACGCACCGCGTCCCGCTCTGCGGCGTCGAGCCCGGCCACGAGATCGGACACCGCGCGCGCACCGTCCGGGGTCCAGAGGGTGGCATCGGGTTCGATCTCGAGCCACGGGACGAGGACGAAAGCCCGTTGCGCGGCACGGGGATGGGGCAGTGTCAGGTCCGGGTCCCCGGACAGGACGACCTGGCCGGACTCGTACACGGTGATCACGTCGACGTCGAGAGTTCTCGGCCCCCAGCGGATCTCGCGCGTCCGTTCGGCCGCCCGCTCGAGTTCGAATCCGCGCTCGAGCCATCCGCGCGCATCGTGCGGGCCGTCGACGACGAGCGTGATGTTGCGGAAGTCCTCCTGCTCGACCCCGCCCCACGGCGGCGTCGAATAGACCGCGGACACCGCGACCAGGTCGTCGGCGAAAGCCTCGACGACCGAACGCAGGTGCGCGGTCGGGTCACCGATGTTGGAACCGGCCGAGAGCACCGCGCGGCTCATCGCGTCCCCTTGCGGGAACGTCTGGTCACCACCGCGACGTCGTCGAAGGTCAGTGGGATCGGCGCCGACGGCTTGTGCACGGTCACCTCGCAGGCATCGATGCGCTCGTCGGTCATGATCGACTCCGCGACCTCGGCCCCCACCTTCTCGATGAGGTTGCGCGGTTCGCCCCCGACGATGCCGGCGACCTGCTGCGCGAGCGCGCCGTAGTCGACGGTGTCGGCGAGGTCGTCGGACTCGCCGGCGGCCCTTAGGTCCACCCAGAGCACGACGTCGATGTAGAAGTCCTGGCCGTCGACCCGTTCATGGTCGAACACACCGTGATTGCCGCGCACCTTGAGGCCGCGCAGTTCGATCCGGTCAGCCATTCGAGTCTCCTACCGAGGACGAGGTTCGGGAACCGCCGGTGCGCCAGGCCGCCGCGACCGCGACCGCGTCGCGACTGCTCGCGACGTCGTGGACGCGCACCCCCCACGCGCCCGCGGCGGCGGACAGCGCCGAGACCGACGCGGTGGCGACATCGCGTCCGGCGGGCGGCCGATCCGCACCGTCGCGACGCAGCAGCGACCCGAGGAAGCGTTTGCGGGAGGCTCCGACCAGCACCGGGAAGCCGAGCCCGGTGATGGTGGGCAATGCGTGGAGCAGGGCCCAGTTGTGCTCGGCGGTCTTGGCGAAGCCCAGCCCTGGGTCGAGGATGAGGCGGTCGGCATCGACGCCGGCCGACACCGCCGCGTCGACCTGGGCGAGCAGTTCCCCACTCACCTCGGCAACCACGTCCCGGTACCCGTCGACGTCTCCGCTGCGGTGCGTGAACCGCCTGTCCGAGCTCTCCCCGGCCGGGCGCCAGTGCATCAGGATCCACGGCAATCCCGCGTCCGCGACGACCCGCGCCATGTCGGCGTCGGCACGCCCGCCGGACACGTCATTGACGATCGCGGCGCCGGCCCGGATCGCGGCGGCCGCGACCGGGGCGCGCATCGTGTCGACCGACACGGTCACCCCGCGCGCGGCGAGTTCGCCGATCACCGGGACCACGCGCTCGGCCTCGAGACGGGGGTCGACCCGGACCGCGCCGGGCCGGGTCGATTCGCCACCGACGTCGATGAGGTCGGCACCCTGCTCGATGAGTTCGAGCCCGTGTGCGATGGCTGCATCGGCGTCGAGGTAGCGGCCGCCGTCGGAGAACGAGTCGGCGGTGACGTTGAGGACGCCCATCACGAGAGTCCGGTGCACACCGCCGCCGGCGGGGACTGCGTACGCCTGCGTCACCGGGCGATCAGGTCGAGGGCTTCGCCGCGGGACACCGCACTGGTCTTGAAGATGCCCCGCACCGCCGACGTGGTGGTCGTCGCGCCGGGTTTGCGGATACCGCGCATGGCCATGCACAGGTGCTCGGCCTCGATCACCACGATCACCCCGCGGGGTTCGAGTCTGCGCATCATCGCGTCGGCGATCTGGCTGGTGAGCCGCTCCTGGACCTGCGGACGCTTCGCGTACAGGTCGACCAGGCGCGCCAACTTGGACAGCCCGGTCACCCGGCCCGAGGTGCCAGGGATGTAGCCGACGTGGGCGACACCGTGGAACGACACCAGATGATGCTCGCAGGTGGAGTACATCGGGATGTCCTTCACCAGCACCAGCTCGTCGTGGTCCTCGTCGAACGTCGTGGCGAGGACCTCGTCGGGCTCGGTATACAGACCGGCGAACATCTCCCGGTAGGCATTCGCCACCCGCGTGGGCGTCCGGATCAGACCCTCCCGATCCGGGTCCTCGCCGACGGCGAGCAGCAACTCGCGGACCGCGGCTTCGGCGCGTGCCTGGTCGAAGTCGGACCGGGGTCCCTCGAGTACGGCGTCCCGCCGCTCGCTGATACTCATCCGGCCACTTTACGAACTCGGACGCGAGTCGTCGTCACCGGCGCGATGACCCCAGCCGTTCGTGTCGCCGTTGCGACCCGACCGCGGGTCGGGCTCGGGCGGCCAACCGGGTGCGGACCAATCGCGCGGCGCGCCGTAATCCGGGCGCGTGCCGCCCCCGTACGGCCCACCCGACCCGGGTGCCGTCCGGCCGTTGCCCGGGTCCGGATACTGCGGGTTGGGGTAGTTCGGGTTCGGATACTGGGGGTTCGGATACTGGGGATTCGGATAGTGGGGGCCGGGATCGGCCGGCGGATATCCGTGGTCGGGGTACCGCGGTTCCGGATTGCCCTGCGTCGGGGGTGTCGGACCACCCGGCTCGGGATACATCGGCGGGTAGTTCGGCACCTGGCCGGGGACCTGCGGCCCACCGGGATAGCCGGCACCGACCGGCTCCGGGATCTTGGCCTGCTCCGGCGGCGGCCACGGCTCACCGCGTTCGATCGCCAGCTCTCCCGGCGTCTTCACCGGCGGTTTGTCGCTCGGAGTGCGTTCGCCGAAGTCGTTGAACGCGGTGATCCGCGGACGCTTGTCGACGTCGGCGAAGATCTTCTCGAGGTCCTTGCGGGTCAGCGTCTCCTTCTCGAGGAGCTGCGTCGCGAGCACGTCCAGGGTGTCCCGGTACTCGGTCAGGATGGCCCACGCCTCGGTGTGCGCGGCCTCGATGAGCCGGCGCACCTCGTCGTCGATCTCGCTCGCGATCTCCGCGGAGTAGTCGGTGTGCGAGCCCATGGACCGGCCGAGGAACGGATCCCCCTGGTCCTGGCCGTAGCGCACCGCACCCAGCTTCGAACTCATGCCGTATTCGGTGACCATCGCACGCGCGATCTTCGTCGCCTGGTCGATGTCCGACGACGCGCCGGTCGTCGGCTCGTGGAACACCAGTTCCTCGGCGGCACGGCCGCCCATCGCCATCACCAGCCGCGCGATCATCTCCGAGCGGGTCATCAGGTCCTTGTCCTGCTCGGGGACGGCGAGCGCGTGGCCGCCGGTACGCCCGCGCGCCAGGATCGTGACCTTGTAGATCGGGTCGAGGTCGGGCATCGCCCAGGCGGCGAGGGTATGGCCGCCCTCGTGGTAGGCCACGACCTTGCGCTCGTGTTCGCTGATGATCCGGGACTTGCGGCGCGGACCGCCGATGACCCGGTCGACCGCCTCTTCGAGGGCCTCGGCGCTGATCGTCTGCTTGTTCTCCCGTGCGGTGAGCAGCGCCGCCTCGTTGACGACGTTGGCCAGGTCGGCGCCGGACATACCCGGCGTGCGCTTGGCGAGGCCGTCGAGATCGGCGTCGGAGTCGATCGGCTTGCCCTTGGCGTGCACCTTCAGGATGGCCCGTCGACCCGCCATGTCGGGGTTGCCGACCGGGATCTGCCGGTCGAAACGTCCGGGGCGCAGCAGTGCCGGATCGAGGATGTCGGGGCGGTTGGTGGCCGCGATCAGGATGATGCCCGAGCGGTCGCCGAACCCGTCCATCTCGACGAGGAGCTGGTTGAGCGTCTGCTCACGCTCGTCGTGACCACCGCCGAGACCCGCGCCGCGCTGCCGGCCGACGGCGTCGATCTCGTCGACGAAGATGATGCACGGACTGTTGTTCTTGGCCTGCTCGAACAGGTCACGCACACGCGACGCGCCGACGCCGACGAACATCTCGACGAAGTCCGAACCGGAGATCGTGAAGAACGGGACGCCCGCCTCGCCGGCCACCGCGCGGGCCAGCAGCGTCTTGCCGGTTCCGGGAGGGCCGAAGAGCAGCACACCGCGCGGGATCTTGGCGCCCAGCGCCTGATACCGCGTCGGGTTCTGCAGGAAGTCCTTGATCTCGTAGAGCTCTTCGACGGCCTCGTCGGCGCCCGCGACGTCGGCGAAGGTCGTCTTCGGCATGTCCTTGGTGAGCTGCTTGGCCTTCGACTTGCCGAAGCCCATCACGCCGCCGCGGCCACCGCCCTGCATACGGCTCATCACGAAGAAGAACAGACCGAACAGCAGGATCATCGGCAGCACGAAGATGAGGATCTGCCACAGGACGGACTGCTCGTTGACGTTGGTCGTGTACGGGGCGCCGGTGCCCTGGACGGCCTCGAAGACCTGGTCCCCCGCCTGCGCCGGGTACTTGGCGCTGATCTTGTCGGCGTCGGCGTCGTTGACCTTGATCGGGGTGTTCAGCTCGATGCGCAGCTGCTGCTCGCGGTCGTCGATGCTGATGAACTTGGTGTTCTTGTCGTTGAGTTGCTGCAGTGCGACAGAGGTGTCGACGCCGCGGTACTCCCGACCGGAGTCGCTCATCACGCTCCAGCCCCACAGGGCGAGCAGGATGAGCGCCAGGATGGCGAGGTTGCGGAAGACTGTCTTACGGTTCATGCCAGTTGGTGGGGGTCGTGCGGGCTCACGGGATCGAGTCCCGGTGCCGACGCCGTTCCCATGTCCTTCCCGTCGACGTACACATTGAGGCTACCGGTCAACGATCGCGCTGGTGAAACCGTTCCCTCGCAGGTCGGACACGCGGGCGGCGCGTCATGCGCCGGCGATGGATCAGTGCGTGTACACCGACGGCTTCAGTCGTCCGATGTAGGGCAGGTCGCGGTATCGCTCCGCGTAGTCGAGGCCGTACCCGACGACGAACTCGTTGGGGATGTCGAATCCGACATCGGCGACGCGGACCGGGGACCGCACGGCCTCGGGCTTGCGCAGCAGGGCGCACACCTCCAGGCTGCGTGGCGACCGTGTGGCGAGATTCTTCATGAGCCAGGACAGCGTCAGACCGGAGTCGATGATGTCCTCGACGATCAGGACGTCGCGTCCCTCGATGTCGCGGTCGAGGTCCTTGAGGATGCGGACCACACCCGAGGACGAGGTCGACGATCCGTAACTCGACACCGCCATGAACTCCATCTGCGACGGGATCGGCAGCGACCGGGCGAAGTCCGTCATGAACATGATCGCGCCCTTGAGGACACCGATGAGGACCAGATCCTCCTCGATGTCGGCATAGCGCGACGCCACGGACTGGGCGAGTTCGGCGGTGCGCTGCTTGATCTCGTCCTCGGTGATCAGGACAGCGTCGATGTCAGCGGCATACGGATCGGCAAACTGCACGGTCCCAGCTTGTCATGTTTTGCCGATACCGCGGCGAACGGGGGTTGCACCGAGGGCCGCGACCGTCGGTCGGAGAAATGATCGAGCATCGACCTGCGGTTTTATCGAGAAATGCCTGCTCAAATCATTGTTGACCTTTCACACCGACATTTCGCGGAATTGCTATGTGCATAACGGTCCCATAACAACTCATCACACCGGCACCATTCCGAGTGGTTGCGTTTCGAAGTGGATCAAGCGTCTGACATTCTCGAGAATAGAGATCTGAGCAACCAGGCCTCGAAATTCCCCTCCCTTCTCACGCCCTGTCCCCGTGTGGACAAGAAGGAGCGCTCGTGTTCCCCACTTCGCGTTCTCCCCTGCGCAAAATACGTTTCAGCGCAATTCTCTGCCTGGTCACCGCGGTCGTCACCGTCTTCGCCGCGACCGCCGAAGCTGCACCTCAGCGGGCCGCGGCTCCGACCTACGACGCGTCGTGGAATGCCTCGGCCCTCACTCTCACGGTGCACAACGCATCGGTCAGCACGGAGAACGGAAATCTGACGATCCGGGACACCGCCGGCGCGGAACTCTTCCGCATGCCGCTCATGTATCGCAGCGAGTATCGGCAGTTCCCGATCGACACGCGGACCACGGGAAACAAGGTGACCCTCATTCCGTCCCGTGAGGTCGCACGTTCGACGGCACTCAATCCGACCGCGGTCGATCAATTACGCGGGGTGGCCCGACACAATGTCGCGGCGCCGCAAACGCGCCAGGAACGTGACGACCAGGCGCTCGAACGATTCAATTCTCAACTGCGAACCGGCATGACCATCTCGTCTTTGGTCGGGACCGTGATTGGTGGGATCCTTGGGGCAGTCTTCGGCTGTGCTATCGCGTCAGTCGCCTTCGGAATCGGATGCGTCCTCGCCGGAATTCCCCTCGGCACGGCTGCAGGAGCACTCGCGGGCCTCGCCCTAGGCGGCGGCGGCACGCTCATCGGTGCCGGCATCCACTACTTCCAGACGATCAACTCGCCGTTCACCCCGCCGCGTCGCTGATCGCCCGTAACCACACGACGGTCCGTCTCACCTCGCGGTGAGGCGGACCGTCAGTGTTTCCCCGGCACGTACGACGACGCGTCGTGCTTCGGGGTCGCCGCCGATGGCCACCTGCGACCGCGCGTTCCCGGTGGTCGCCATCAGATCGTCGACGGCCGTGATGACGCGGTGCGTCGGTTCGGTGGCGCCGACACCGAGCAGCCAGGCGCGCAGGACACGCGTCCGGACCGCGAGCGGCACGGCGAGCAGCGGCGCGATCGCCAGCCCATCGTCTCGCCCGGCCCCGGCGAGGACACCGGCCGCCCACTCGTCCAGCGCGTCGTTGTCTGCCCGCAGGCCCTCGGCGGTGCGACCCAGCGCGTCGACGACCCCGCCGTGCAGAACCTCCTCGAGGAGCGGCAGCACCTCGGTTCGCAGTCGGACACGGGTGAACCGCGGATCGTCGTTGTGCGGATCGCGATGGGGCGCGAGACCGAGTTCGGTGCAGGCCGCCAGCGTCTGCCGCCGGCGGACGCCGAGCAACGGCCGGGCCCAGGGGTCGTTCCACGCACGCATGCCCGCGATCGAGCGGGACCCGGACCCGCGGGCCAACCCGAGCAGCACGGTCTCGGCCTGGTCGTCGGCGGTGTGGCCGAGCAGGACGGGCCGATCGGCGCGGGCCTCGTCGAGCGCCGCATACCTGGCCTCACGGGCTCCGGCTTCGAGGCCGCCACGCCGCCCGACGCGCACCGGTAGCACCCGGACGCGGGCACCCAGACTTCCCGCCACGTCTCCTGCCGCCGCGGCGACCTGAGCGGAGTCCGGCTGCAGTCCGTGGTCGACGATCAGCGCGGTGACGTCCAGACCGGCGCCGACGGCGGCTGCGGTCAGTGCGAGCGAGTCCGGTCCGCCGGAGAGGCCCACACAGACCTGCGGCCCGGAGAGATGAGCGGCCGCGAACTCCGCGACCGCCCGTCTCACAAGACCCGCTGAATCCATGCCTGCGGGTCGTCGATCTCGCCCGGCAGCGGCATCGTGTCCGGCGAGGTCCACACGACGTTGAACCGCTCCATTCCGACGGCCTCGACCACCGCGTCGACGAAGGCCTTGCCGCGGATGTACTGCGCGAGCTTGGCGTCCATCCCGATGAGCGCCCGGATGAGCCGCTGGACCGGGTTCTGGGGTGCGGTGCGTCGTTTGTCGAAGGCGGCGCGGATACTCGCCACCGACGGCACATGCGCCGGTCCCACGGCGTCCATGACATGGTCGGCGTGACCCTCGAGCAGCGTGCCCAGGACCATCATGCGTTGGAAGGCGGCGTGCTGCTCCGGGCTCTGCAGCAGTTGCATCGCCCCGATCACACCCTTTTCGCGCGGACCGTCGGAGCCCTTGAGCGCCTTGGTCATCCGCGTGACGATCTCGGTGGTGGACTCGCCGGCGTCGGAGGTCAGCACGGCCACGTTGTCCTGCATGTAGTCGCGCAGCCACGGGTTGGCGGAGAACTGCACCCGGTGGGTGACCTCGTGTAGGCACACCCACAGGCGGAAGTCCGTCGGGATCACCTTGAGCTGACGTTCGACGTTGATGATGTTCGGCGTCACCACCATCAGCACACCCGGTTCGCCGGTCTCCGGGTCGGGGGTGAACGGGTCGTACTGGCCGAGGATCGCGGTGGAGAGGAAGGCGAGCAATCCGCCGGCCTGGAGGCCGCCGAATCGGGCCCCGAGTCCGGGCGATCCCGCATCGATCGACTCGTCGGAGCCGAGCATCGAGCGCATCGACCGGGATGCGGCGTCGATCCACCCGGCCCGGTCGAGGACCCGGGTGGTCGGTACGCGAAGGCCGTCGGCGAGCCCGGTGACCTCACGGACCGGGGCTTCGGCCCGGGTCGCGGCGTCGGCCAGTTCCGTACGGGCCGCCTCGTAGGTGTAGGCCGTGGTCTTGGGACCGGGACGGGTGAGACGTTTCGCGGTCGACGCCGCGAGCGACCAGTCGATCTGCGACCCGATGCCCGGTTGACGGTCGGCGGTCTCGGCGACCTCGGTGGTCCCGGTTCCGGTGATCCCGGCGTCGGTGACGTCCGATCCGGCGATTCCTGAAGTGGTCATCGGCACCCGCACTCTCTCAGTTGACCCACCACGGCGTCGAGGGCGGGTCGCGCGTCCGCCGGCGAGGTGCCGCCGGACATCAGGGCGAACGACAGCACGCGGCCGTCGACTGTCTGCACTATGCCGGTCAACGAACTGACCCCGGTGAGTGTTCCGGTCTTGGCGCGTGCCCAGCCCGCGCCCGGGTTGCCCGGGGCGTCGAACCGGTCCGCGAGCGTACCGGTGCCACCGGCGATCGGCAGCCCGTCGAGCATCGGGCGCAGCGCCGGCCGGCTGGGCCCGCTGGCGGCCGTCATCACGGCGTCGAGCAGTTCCGGCGTGGTGCGGTTGGCGTAGGAGATCCCCGACGCATCGTGCAGGGTGGTGCCCGCCCACTGGTCCGGGAACATCGACGACAGGACTTGTTCGATCGCCTCCACGCCGCCGGCGTGCGTGGGCGGCCCGCCCCGGTGCACCGACAGTTCGATGGCCAGGGTCTCGGCGAGCACGTTGTCGCTGTAGCGCAGCATGTCGTTGACCCGGGTGACCAGCGGCGCCGACTCGACCTTCGCGATCACGCGGTCGTCTCCGGCCCCGGCGGTACCGGTCACCTCGGTGACGGGCCCCTCCACGCCGAGAGCCGCGGCCAGCGCCTCGCCGGCCATGATGCCCGGTTCCGCGGTGCGCGGCGAGTACTCGTCGAGCGGTTCGAGCCGGGCGCCGTCGACCATCAGCGATTCGATCGGCGCTATGTCGCCACCCTGGATGTCCCGGCGGTCCCAGGTGGTGTCCATCGTCGGACCCGAGAACGCGCTCAGGTCGACGGCCACCGACGTCACCGGGATCTCGGTGTCCTCGATCTGCCGCGCGAGGTCGGCGATGCGACCGGGGTCGGTGTAGAAGGTGTCGGTGCCGGCGGGCTGTGCGGACAGGGTCGGGTCACCCGCACCTCGGAGGATGATCTGCCCGTTGCTGCCGGCCACCACCGTCGTGGTCAGTCGCTGATCGTGCGGCACGGCTTCGAGGACGGCC
This sequence comes from Gordonia sp. p3-SID1431, assembly GCF_025143765.1. Taxonomy (NCBI): domain Bacteria; kingdom Bacillati; phylum Actinomycetota; class Actinomycetes; order Mycobacteriales; family Gordoniaceae; genus Gordonia; species Gordonia sp. p3-SID1431. The sequence continues at coordinate 13,990 of NZ_JAMBDT010000022.1, read as the reverse complement.
GCGGCCGAGAGGACCTTGGCGTTCGACGCGGGGATCCGCGGACGCTCGGGGTTGCTGGTCCACAGGACGGTGCCGGTCAGCGAGTCGCTGATCATGCCGGTGAGTTCGCCGAGCGCCGGATCCCGCAGTGCCGGCGCGATGGCCCGCGACACACCGCTCGGCGTGGGCTCCGGCGCGGAGGCGACCACCGGGTCGATCCGGGGGTCGACGGCGATCGCGGCGGGCTGCGGGGGAACCCCCGGCGGCAGTTCGGGTTCCCGGTCGAGCCGGAGCGCGATGACCACCGAGGCCGTCGCGACGAGGGCCAGGATCACCACCGCGGTGATCGTCCACCACAGAAGTCTCCGACCGGAACGACCGCCGTTTCGGGTGGATGCGCCCACAAAGCCTCCGGGTCTCTCGCGGTTGACGGTCGATGGAACGGCCCGGACATACGCACAACGAGGGGTACGAACATCGAGGTCGCCGGACCAACAGTATCGTTGGGGCAGCGTGCGGGCGTTTCGGCCCGACGCGGCATCCCCGATCAAGACTGCCAGGAGGAACTGTGGAATTCGATGTGACCATCGAGATCCCCAAAGGTGGCCGCAACAAGTACGAGGTCGACCACGAGACGGGCAAGGTCTACCTCGACCGCTACCTGTACACCTCGATGGGCTACCCGGCCGACTACGGCTACATCGACGGCACCCTCGGTGAGGACGGCGACCCGCTCGACGCGATGGTCCTGCTCCCCGAGTCGGTGTTCCCCGGCATCATCGTGCGCGCACGGGTCGTCGGCATGTACACCATGACCGACGAGGCCGGTGGCGACGACAAGCTGCTCTGCGTCCCCGCCAAGGACGTGCGCTGGGACCACATCAAGGACATCTCCGACGTGTCCGAATACGAGCTGGGACCCATCGCCCACTTCTTCGAGCACTACAAGGACCTCGAGCCGGGCAAGGAGGTCGACCCGGGCGGATGGGTCGGCCGCGACCAGGCCGAGAAGATCGCACAGGAGGCCGTCGATCGCCTCGCTGCGCACCCCGACGCGGCCAACGAGCCCTCGCGCGGCTGATCTCTCCCACACACGAGACCGCCGGCACCATCATCCGAGATGGTGTCGGCGGTCTTGTCTGGTCACCAGGTGGCTTCGACTCGGCGCCTCGACCTCGACGCGCTCCTTCGTCGCTTGCTCGGCCCGGCGGCTACGCTCGGTGCCGGCTCAACCAGCAGTGGGTCAGGCCACGCGGTACCGCTGCTCGGCGAGCACCGGCAGGATCTGTTCGCGGATGCGGCGTTCGGTGGCCGCGCCGTCGATCGGGATGAGGATCACGGCGTCGGCGACCTCGGCTGCGTAGATGTCGCGGACCAGCGTGATCAGTCCGTGTGTCGTCCCGATGTAGCGGATGGTCCCCGAGCCCGTCTCCGACGACGCGTCCACCGCCGCAGCAGCGGCCGTGCGCGCCGACGCGGCGTCCGGCGCGACAGCCACCTCCACCTCGAGTGCGACCACGAACTTGGCCTGATCGTGGCTGCCGGCCCGGAGCAGGGAGCGGGCGCGCTGCGCCTCGCGGAGGGTCTCCCGCCGCACGACGATCGGAAACGTCTGTGCGAGATCGTCTCCCGCGAGCGCGATCTGGAATCCCGGACGTCCGATGCTGATCGGGGCCGTCGGGGTGGCAGTCGGTGCGGCGATCACGGTGCCGCGGTCAGCACGTGCGTCGAGTTCGATGGTCATCTATTCACCCCTGGTCGAGTTCGGTCGGTCTGGTCGGTTCGCGCCCGGAATGCATCGAGAATCCGGTCGATGTCGTCGACGGTGGTGCCCGCTCCGAAACTCGCGCGCACCGTGTCGGCCGGCGGTGCGAGGCCGTCGACGGTGTAGCCCGCGACTCCCGCGCGGTCGGTGGAATCGGTGAAGATCCGCAGCGGCGTGAAGCCGCCGATCGCGGCCAGGCCGGCGTCGAGACGTTCGGCGAGGCGGCGTTCGTGCAGCCCGATCGTCTCGGGTCCGAGATCGGCGAGCACCCGACACGCCTCGGCGACCGCGATCGCCCCGGGAACGCCGTCGGAGTCCGGCGAGGCGTCGACATCGGCGGCGTCGAACCAGTCACGACGACCGATCAGGACGCCGGGGCCATCCGTCCTACGACCTGGTTCACCGAACGCGACGTAGTCGATGCCGTGGCTGACGACGGAGACGGGCCGGTGCCCGACGAGTTGCGCGGCGTCGACCAGGATGCGGGCCCCGGACCGGTGCGCGAGCGAGGCGAGCCGGCCCATCGGCAGCACCTCGCCGGTGATGTCCGATACCGCGGTCACGACCAAGAGCGATGCCGGCGCCGAGGCGAGCTCGGTCTCCAGCGCGACCAAGGTGTCCTCGATGGTCTCGCAGGCCGGGACGAAGCGCGCCCGGTCGCGCCCCTGCCGTGGTGCGCACCACCGCAGCAGGTCGGCGCCCTGCCCGATGTCGAGGACGACGACGTCGCCGGGAGTGATGCGCGCCGCGAGGTCGAGGGCAACGGCGGCATCGCGGGTGAAGACGACGGTGTCGTCGACCCGCGCACGGACGAACTGCCGCACCGATTCCCGGGCGGCGTCGAAGCGGACGTCGACTGCGGGCGACAGGCGACCGGCGGGTGCGGACAGGACAGCGGTCACGGCAGGAAACTCCTCAGACAATTCGCGCTTGCCGCGTCCGGTCGGTACGCGGCCGGGTCGTCACCCGGAGCACCCCACCGCGAAGGAGGGTTGCCGACCAGCGAGCCGGGGCTTGTCACTGGCACTCATGACCTACGACCAAGGGTCGTCGATCTCGCGCGGGCGTGTCAATTTTCACTCAACGTGATCGGAAGTTAGGGCACACTTACCTGTAGCGTGTCAGGGGTGTCAGCGACTGATGTGTTTGTGTTGTCCCGCCCGCACGGCACCGTGCGGGGCATGGGCGCGGTCCGTGCGTTCACCGACGTCGACGCCGCCTCGGCCGCCCTGCGCGCCGGGACCGTCGACGGTCTGACCGGCGCGATCCCCTTCGACCTCGCCGACCCCGCCGCGCTGGTGGTGCCCGAAGTCCTGCACGTCGACGCGGCGCCGCTGGCGGGCGGGCCGCCACTGACGCGCACCCCGGTGTCGACGACCCTGTACCCCACGGCCGACGAGCACCGCGAACGGGTCGCGCACGCGGTGAAGCGGATCGTCGCCGGCGACGTCGGCAAGGTCGTCCTCGCCCGCAGCGTCGACATCGTGCTCGACGCCGAGGTCGAGCCTCTGCGACTTCTCGACGCATTGGCGGGCGGCAATGCCGGACACAACGCATTCGGTGTCGATCTCGGCGCGGCCACCGGCTCGGGTTCGTGGCTGTTGGGCGCGAGTCCCGAAGTGTTGCTGCGCAAGTCGGGTTCCGTCGTCACCTGCCACCCGTACGCGGGATCGGCGCCGCGGTCACCCGACCCGGTCGTCGACCGCGCCGCTGCCGACGGATTGTTCTCCTCGGCAAAGGACCTCGCCGAGCACGCCTTCGTCGTCGACCACCTGCGAGACCGGCTGGGACACCTCTGCGACGACGTCGACGCGCCGTCGACCCCGCAATTGCAGTCGACCGGGGAGGTCTGGCATCTGGCCACCCCGATCCGCGCGCGGCTTCGGGACCCGGCGACCACTGCGCTCGATCTCGCACTCCTGCTCGGCCCCACCCCGGCGGTCTGCGGCACGCCGAGTGATGTTGCTGCGCAGATCATCCGCGAGGTCGAGGGTGAGCGCGGCTTCTACGCGGGGGCGGTCGGCTGGTGCGACGCCGCCGGCGACGGGGAGTGGATGGTCACCATCCGGTGCCTCGAACTCGAGGCCGATCGTCGCAGCCTCCGGACGTGGGCCGGCGGCGGTATCGTCGAACACTCCGACCCGCAGGGCGAACTCGAGGAGACGGCGTTCAAGCTGCGGACGGTCCTGAACGCGTTGGGAATCGACAGCCTCGATTAGCAGAGATGGTTCGGGGTCGAACACGACCGCAGGCGACCGCAGCCCGTTACGCTGACCTTCGATGCCCGACGATCTGATCATCGCCCGAAACCCGGAAGAGGGCTCCTCGCTGCCCTTTCTCGTACGTATCCCGCTCGGCAGCGACGGCATTGTCCTCAAGGTGAGAGAGACGTGGCCGCGGACCAGCAAGGTCTACTGCCACCGCGCTGAGGAGTGGCCGACCACACCGCAGATCGTCGAACGACTCGCAGTACGTTCGGTGACGCGGCGCGGGGCGGCGATCGACCTGGTACTCGCCCGGGCCAGGGAGAATCGCTCACAATTCGTCATCACCCGCGCTCGAGGACGGGAGATGATCTTCTGGCAGACGCGCAAGACCACCAAGCAGGCGCGTCCGAACGTCGCCCTCCCCACCGCCCGGGCACACGGCCAGGCACTCGAGATCGTCGTCGACACGGGCGAGAAGTACGCCTACTCCTTCAGCCATCAGCAGGCGACCACCACTCGACACCGCCTCGATGCCGGCGACTATGCGATCGTCAACGACGACGAGGTGATCGCCGCCGTCGAACGCAAGTCGATCGACGATCTCGGCAACGGCCTCATGAAGGGAACTCTCACCTACCAACTGGCAGGTCTCGCCGGACTTCGCCGCGCCGCGGTGGTCGTCGAAGCCTCGTACAGCAAGCTGTTCACGCGCGAATACGTCAGCGGCGCCGCGCTGGCCGAGGCAGCGGCCGAGGCGCAGGTCCGGTTTCCGACCGTGCCGATCGTGTTCTGCGACAACCGGAAGCTCGCCGAGGAATGGGTGTACCGCTGGCTCGGTGCCGCGCTACACGAGTGGCGACTCACCGCCGGCAGCGAGACCATTGTGCACAGCATGCAGGGGCCGCCCGCGACACCATCGGAGATCAGGTCTTGGGCTCGGGCCGAGGGACTCGAGGTGCCCGCGAGGGGCCGTATCCCCGCTCCGGTGCGCGCGGCCTGGGATCGTCGCAACGGCTGAGCTGCCGCGTCTCATGATGCATCCCCGCTCCACGGATTCGGCTGAGCGGGTACGGGAGCCGTGAGCGCGGGCGTCAGCCGAGCGCCTGGTCCAGGTCGCCCAACAGGTCGTCGACCCCTTCGAGGCCGACCGACAGCCGCACCACCGAGTCACTCAGACCGATCGCCGCGCGTCCCTCGGGACCCATCGCACGATGAGTGGTGGTCGCAGGATGCGTGATCAGCGACTTCGAATCTCCGAGATTGTTGGAGATGTCGACGATCCGCAGGCCGTTGAGGACCTCGAAGGCGCGCTTCCTGCCGTCGATGCCGTCGTGGTCGTTGAGCTCGAAGGTCACCACCGTGCCGCCGCCGGACATCTGCGACTTCGCCAAGTCGTACTGCGGGTGTGACTGCAGAAAGGGGTATTTGACCCAGCGCACGCGCGGATCGCTCTCGAGGAACTCGGCGATCCGCAGCGCCGACGACACCGAGGCGTCGACGCGCAGACGCATCGTCTCCAGCCCCTTCACGAGGGTCCAGGCGTTGAACGGACTGAGTGCCGGACCGGTGTGTCGCATGAGTTGCTGCACCGGACCGTCGATGTACTCCTTGGTTCCGAGTACCGCGCCACCCATGACGCGCCCCTGGCCGTCGATGTGTTTGGTGCCCGAGTAGACGATGACGTCGGCGCCGAGTTCGAGACCCCGCTGCAGCAGCGGGGTGGCGAAGACGTTGTCCAGCACCACCTGTGCGCCCGCGGCGTGCGCCAGTTCCGAGACCTTCACGACGTCGACGAGGCTCTGCATCGGGTTCGACGGTGTCTCGAAGAACACCGCGTCGGTGGGCTTGGACAGGGCCCGCTCCCACTGCTCGAGGTCTTCACCGTCGACGAACTCGGTCTCGATCCCCCAGCGCGGGAGGATCTCGCTGCAGACCACGAAGCAGGAACCGAACAGGCTGCGGGCGGCGACGAGACGGTCGCCGGCCTTCAACAGTGCACCGAGCGCGACGAACACCGCGGCCATGCCGCTCGCGGTGGCGAAACACGCCTCCGCGCCCTCGAGCCGGCGCAACCGCTCCTGGAACATCTCGACGGTCGGATTTCCGTAGCGCGAGTAGACGAATCGTTCGTCCTCGCCGGTGAAGGCTCGCTCGGCGGCCTCCGCGGAGTCGTAGACGTAACCGCTCGTGAGATAGAGCGCCTCGGCCGTCTCGTGGAAACCCGAACGCGCCAGCCCGCCGCGCACCGCGATCGTGTCAGCCGAGAGCCCTTCAGGCAGTTCACGGCTGACGGGCAGATCAGAACTCACGATTGCCTCCACGGCAGGTTCTCGGCACGCCAGCCCGACGTCCCGCGGTGGTCGTTCTCGTCGAGGGCGCCTTCGAACCCGTCGATCACGTTGTATGCCTTCGCGATACCGTCGGCGGTCGCGGCCTCCGCAGCGCCGATCGACCGGTGCCCCGAACGGCAGATGAAGATGACCTCCTGGTCGTCGGAGACACCGGAATCACGCAGCTGCGCCACGAAGTCATCGTTGCGGCGACCCTCGGGGAAGGTGGTCCACTCGGCGAAGATCGCGCGCTTGCCCAGGACCTCGAGGTCGGGCACGCCGACGAACGACCACTCCGCCTGCGTGCGACAGTCGACCAGCACCGCATCCGGGTTGTTCTCGAGCTTCTCCCACGCCTCGCGCGGGGTCAGGTCACCGGCATAGCTCATGAGGAACACACCTTCCACTCGCCGTTCTCGCGCACCACGATCGTGTCCACGACGTTCACATCATCGGGGGTCTTGTCATAGTGCCAATGAACCTTCGCGGTCGCCCGGTCACCGTCGACCACCAGCTCGTTGATCTCCGGGATCTCGATGTGACCGTTGGCGAGCAGCGACTCCCGGTTGTCGGCGAGGAACTGTTCCTCGGAGACGAAGTCGGCCGCCTCGACATCGGCCGCGCAGGTGTTCGCCCGGTATTCGCCGAAGTTCGGACCGTTGCGCGCGGTGTAGATGTCGTTGATCGCGTACTGGACCTGAGCCGAGTCGCCGGCCCGGTCCTCGGCCGGACGGGTCACATTCGACAGCACGACGCCGAGCACCACGAGTCCCACGACGCCGGCCGCGACGAAGAACGGCCAGGCGTTCTTCCACGACGGGGGCTTCTGGTCGCCCTCACCTGCAGCTTCGGCCATGGCGGGCAGTCTATCGAGCGTCCCGGCGGCGGTTGAGACCGGCGTCGTCGGACCCCGGACGCACCGGGCGGAGCGCCGAACGACGTCGACATCGAACACGTCCTGCGTAAGGTGGCCCTAAGTTCCGCGGCGAACGACGTCGCCGACCGCAACGACCAGCGAGGACCCGGATGCGCGCTTCCACCCACCGTTCACTCACCCTTCTCGTCGGGCTGCTCGCGGCAGCCCTGGTGGTGACCTCGTGTTCGCCGCCGGACGAGACGGTCGACTCCGGCACGGCCCAGGTCCCCACGCCCGAGGCCGGCGCGATCCCGGTCACCGTGCAGCAGGCCTACGCCCCCGCGACCGTCGACCAGGCACCCAAGCGCGTCGCCGCGATGGGCGTGGGTGACGGCGACACCCTCCTCGCACTCGGCGTCACCCCCACCACGATCGCCCCGTTCGCCGACCCCGACCAGGCGTCGGCGCCGTGGAACGCCGAACTCCTGGCCGACTCCAAGCCGGTGGTGCTGCCGAACGCGTCCGGCGCGTTCGGCGACGAGATCCCCAAGGCGCTGGCCACCGAGCCCGACCTCATCACCGCCGTCGGCGCCGATCCCACCCGCGACCAGTTCGATCTGCTGAGCAAGACCGCCCCGACGATCCTGCGGCCCGCCCAGTTCCAGCCGTGGCAGGTGCCGTGGGACGCGCAGACCCGCCAGATCGGTACCGCCGTCGGACTGCCCGAACTCGCCGATCGCAAGGTGACCGAGACCGAGCAGTTCCTCGCGAACGTGCGGGAGCAGAACCCGCAGCTGGCCGGGAAGACGGCGATCGTGGTCACCGCCAGCCCCACCGGCGGCGTGTCGATCTACGGCCCCGGCGACGGGCGCGGACAGACCCTCACCGGTTACGGACTCACCTTCCCGCCCGCGCTGCAACCTTCGGTGACCAGCGGTTTCTACGGTGACCTGCCGGCCGAGAGCCTGAACCTGCTGGACTCGGCCGACGTCGTCGTCGCCGTCGACTGGCAGGGTTCCAACGACCAGCTCAAGTCCAACGCGGCGTTCAACCGGCTGGCGGTCGCGCAGTCGGGCCGCGTGGTCTATCTGCCCCAGGAGGTCGGCAGCGCGATGTCGGTGCCGACGGTCCTGACGATCCCGTGGGTCGCCGAGCAGGCCGTCGGACCCATCGCCGCGGCCGCCGGCAAGGCGTAGCGGGCCCGAACCCGCCGGACACCATGCACCCGCCGAGTGAGGGTTACCTCACAGACGGATTTTGGTCGGGGACAGCAAGCGCCTACCGTAGAAGGGATAGGCCTTATCCATACGCGCGGACCTGGGGGTCACCGAGATTTGCTTGTCCTCGCGTGCTGAGCAACGGAAGACACCTACTCCATGAGCGACAACAGCCGCCCGCTGCGGGTTGCGATCGTCGGTGCCGGTCCCGCCGGGATCTACGCCGCCGACGCGTTGATGAAGTCCGACACCGCCAAGGACCGCGGGGTCAGCATCGATCTGTATGAGCGCATGCCTGCTCCGTTCGGTCTGATCCGTTACGGCGTCGCACCCGACCACCCGCGTATCAAGGGCATCATCACCGCCCTGCACAAGGTCCTCGACAAGCCTCAGGTCCGCCTGCTCGGCAACGTCGACTACGGCACCGACATCACCATCGACGAACTACGCGCCCACTACGACGCGGTGATCTTCTCCACCGGCGCCACCGACGACCGCGCCCTCGACATCCCCGGCATCGACCTCGACGGCAGCTACGGCGCCGCCCAGTTCGTCGCCTGGTACGACGGCCACCCCGACTTCCCCCGCACCTGGCCCCTCGAGGCCGAGAAGGTCGCGGTCATCGGCGTGGGCAACGTCGCCCTCGACGTCGCCCGCGTGCTCGCCAAGACCGGCGACGAACTGCTGCCCACCGAGATCCCCGCCAACGTCTACGACGGACTCAAAGCCAACAAGGCCGTCGAGGTCCACGTCTTCGGCCGCCGCGGACCCGCCCAAGCGAAGTTCACCCCGCTCGAACTCAAAGAACTCGACCACTCCCCCAACATCGAGGTCATCGTCAACCCCGAGGACATCGACTACGACGAGGGCTCGGCCGTCGCGCGCCGCGGGTCGAAGATCACCGACCAGGTCGCCACCATCATCGAGAACTACGCGATCCGCGAACCCAAACAGGGCGCGATCCACAAACTGTTCCTGCACTTCTTCGAAAGCCCCACCGAGATCCTCGGCGCCGACGGCAAGGTCGTCGGTCTGCGCACCGAACGCACCCAACTCGACGGCACCGGCAACGTCAAACCCACCGGCAAGACCACCGACTGGGAGGTCGGCGCGGTCTACCGTGCGGTCGGCTACCTCTCGGACAACCTGCCGCAGATCCCGTTCGACTCCCAGGCCGGGGTCATCCCGAACGAAGCCGGCCGCGTCTTCGACGAAGGGCAGCAGCTGACCGGTATCTACACCACCGGCTGGGTCAAACGCGGTCCCGTCGGCCTCATCGGCCACACCAAGGGCGACGCCAACGAAACCGTCGACTGCATCCTCAAGGACATGGAAGCCGGCACACTCCTCGACCCGGCCCACCCCGGCGAAGACGCCATCGTCGAACTCCTCGAGTCCAAGAACATCCCGTTCACCACCTGGGACGGCTGGTACCGCCTCGACGAACACGAACGCGCCCTCGGCGCCGCCGAAGGCCGCGAACGCGTCAAGGTCGTCGAACGCGAGGACATGCTCGCCGCATCGGAGCCGGACAAGGTGTCCCGCCCGTCCGCGTGATCCACCCCGCCGGCTGAGCCACCCTCCGCCGGCTGAGTCCACCCCCGCCGGCTGAGCCTGTCGAAGCCATAAGAGCGGCGGCCGAGTTCTCTCGGTCGCCGCTCTTTCGCATGCGCCCGGCGGGTGCGGGGGCGTCCTCCCCGCACGCCGCCCGGCGCGAATGGCTCAGTTGTGGTGCATTCTCAACTGTCGTCGGATGAGATCAACGGCCCGGAATCGCCGGCACGCCGGCGACGTCGGTGCCACCGCCGGTCAGGGCGGCCGCTGAAGCGGAGGAGCCCGTACCGAATCGGTCCAACGGGTTGTCGATGCGCCGGACGTTCCACCAGAAACCGGCGTTGTCGGTCAGGTTCTCGGCGTAATCGGAGATCGCGTACCCCGCGATGGAGGACGGGAAGCAGCCGAACCAGGTGGTCTTGATGGTGAGCGACTCGTTCTTCTTCAGCAGCGACTTGAACTTCGTCGCGCCGTTGATCTCCTGCAGCGTGACGTTACGGAAATCGCCGTCACGCGCGGTGACGCGCATGAACCGGGTCATGCTCCACGCCTGATTCCACGGCGTGCCAGGGGCTGCGAACTGGCAGTAGACCCCGCCCGTCATCTGGAGGTTGGGAACGGCGGCCTGTGCCGGCGCGGCACCCACCAACGATCCACCGGCGATTCCTGCAGCGACCAGAACCCCTGTGAGAGCCCGTTTCAGCGATTTCATCGATCCTCCTCGTTCGTAGGCGACACTGTGTTTCCCGACGTCGCCGTCGTGGGAGCGGTTCACGCCATCCCACCCGACGACCGGTCTTGCTGCGGTCGGCCCGAGATGCCCACCGACACCGGGACTATCGACCCAGCCTGAGCGAAGTGTTACCGCGCGCACAGCGATCCCTCAGGTTTCGTCGGCAATTCGTTATACGAACGACACCGACGACCGAGCTCGACGCTGCGCGCGATGCCGCGTCGAAGAAGGTTGGTAAGGTTTACCTTCGTGCGCCGATCCCTCCGACTTCTCGGAATCCCGCTGCTCCTGGCGGTCCTCGTAGCGCTGGTCGTCGCCTCGGTTCTCTTCGGCACCCGGCCGGTCCCGCTCGACGAGATCTGGCCCAGCTTCACCGCTGGTGTCGAAGAGATCTGGAACGCGCTGGTCAACCTGCGGATGCCGCAGGTGCCCAAGGACTCCGATGTCGACGGCATCGTGTGGGATCTGCGCGTGCCGCGCACTCTGCTCGGCCTCGCCGCCGGACTCGCGATCGGCGCGGCCGGTGCCATCACCCAGGGCCACACCCGCAACCCGATCGCCGATCCCGGCATGCTCGGCGTCAACGCGGGTGCCGCCTGCGCGGTCGTCGGCGGCATCTACCTGCTGGGCATCACCAGCCCGATCGCGTTCATGTTATTCGGTCTCGTCGGGGCGATCATTGCCGCCACCGTGGTGTTCGGGCTGTCGTCGCTGAGCGGTTCGAGTCCCCTGACCCTGGTCCTCGCCGGCACCGGCCTGACCGCGATGCTGACCGCCATCACGTCCGCGATCGTGCTCGTCGACACCAATTCGCTGGACCAGTGGCGCTTCTGGAGCGTCGGCTCCACCGCGGGTCGGGGCATCGACGTGTTCTGGGCGAGCCTGCCGTTCATCACGGTGGGCCTCGTCCTCGCGCTGGCGAGCGGCTTCTTCCTGAACGTCCTGAGCCTGGGCGACGACATGACCAAGGCCCTCGGTTCCCGTGTCGTGCTCATCCGCGCCCTCGGCGTCCTGACCATCACGCTGCTCATCGGCGCGGCGACCGCGGCGTGCGGGCCGATCGTGTTCCTGGGCCTGGTCGTACCGCACATCGCCCGCGCCTTCGTGGGCGCCGACTATCGGTGGATCATCCCGTATTCCGCTCTGCTCGGCGCCATCCTGCTCGTCGGATGCGACATCCTCGGCCGGATCGTCGCCCGTCCCGGCGAAGTGCAGGTCGGCGTCATGCTGGCACTGGTCGGCGCGCCCTTCCTCATCGTCATGGTCCGCCGACAGAGATTGGGGACCGTGTGAATCCGCCGACCTCCATCAAGACCGACATCACGTCCGGAACCACGACGAAGGGCCGGATCGCACCGCACCCCGGCGGTTATCGGATCGCCGTCGAACCGCTGTCGATGGTGGTCCGACCACGGATGCTCACCGTCGCAGTCGTGTCCACGGCCGTCACGGTCGTCCTGTTCCTCACGAGCGTCGGTGTCAGCGACTTCCCGCTGACCCCCGTCGACGTCGCCCGCATCCTGCTCGGCGGCGGCACCCGCGTCGAGAACGTGGTGGTCTTCGACGTCGCGCTGCCCCGAGCGCTGGTCGCCCTGCTCGTGGGATTCGGTCTGGGCCTTGCGGGTTCGATGACCCAGCTGATCGCCCAGAATCCCCTGGCCACACCGGACATGCTCGGCATCACCGCCGGCGCGAGCGTGGCGGCGGTGACCGCCATCGCGTTCTCGACCACCAGCTGGGGTGCCTGGCTCGGCGATCTCGGCGTCCCGGCGGCGGCGATGATCGGCGGGTTGCTCACCGCCGTCGCTATGTACGTCCTCGCCTGGCCGGGTCGCAAGGCCAACAACGGCATCAACCCGTTCCGGCTCGTGCTGATCGGCGTCGGGATGACGTGGTTGCTGCAGGCGCTGACCCAGTTCCTCCTCTCGCGCGCCGACATCCGGGATGTGGCTCGCGCGCAGGTGTGGATCGTCGGGTCGGTGTCCAACGTCGGCTGGTCCAACGTGTGGCCGGTCGCCGCCGGTGTCGTCGCGAGCATCATCGTGGTGGTCGTCCTGGCCCGCCAGATCGGGATGCTCAGCCTCGGACCCGATCTCGCCCGCGGACTCGGAGTCCGGACCGGCGCGGTGTCGACGACGCTGCTCCTGACCGCGGTCCTGGTGAGCGCGCTGAGCGTGTCCGCGGCCGGGCCGATCGCCTTCGTCGCGCTGCTGGCCCCACAGATCGCGCTGCGGCTGGCCGGTACGGCGGTGCCCACGCCGCTCGTGTCCGGTGTCATCGGTGCGTCGTTGGTACTGGGCGGCGACCTGCTGGTGCGTACGGTTCTGCCGGGCGGCCTTCCGGTCGGCATCGTCACCGCGGCGATCGGCGGCCCGTTCCTGATCTACCTGATGATCGTCATGTCCCGAAAGGCGAGCGTATGACCGCGTCATCCCTCGAATCCCCTGCCACCACCGCCCGATTGCGGGGCGTCGGACTGACCGTCGGCTACGACGAACGGATCGTCATCGACGGCCTCGACATCGACATCCCCGATGGTCAGGTCACGACGATCATCGGTTCCAACGGATGTGGCAAGTCGACGCTGTTACGTTGTCTCGCACGGCTGTTGCCACCCCGGACCGGTGCGGTCTACCTCGACGGCGACGACATCTCCTCGGTCCGGCCCAAACAGGTCGCCCGCACCCTGGCGATCCTGCCGCAGAATCCCATCGCGCCCGAAGGGCTCACCGTCGCCGATCTGGTCGGGCGGGGACGCCATCCACACCAGCGCTGGTTCGCGCAGGCCAGCGCGGCCGACGAGGCGGCGGTCGCGCTGGCGATGGAGATGACCGACACCCTCGACCTCGCCGACCGCACCCTCGACGCCCTGTCCGGCGGTCAGCGGCAACGGGTCTGGATCGCGCTGACGCTCGCGCAGGACACCGATCTCATCCTGCTCGACGAGCCCACCACCTACCTCGACCTCGCGCACTCCATCGACGTCCTCGACCTGGTCCGCCGGCTCCGCGACGAGCACGGCAAGACCGTCGTCATGGTGCTGCACGACCTCAATCTGGCCGCGCGCTACAGCGATTCGCTGTTCGTCATGCGCAACGGAGCCATCGTCACCACCGGCTCGCCCACCGAGGTCATCGACGCCGAGACCCTCGACGCGGCGTTCGGCCTCCGGGCGCACGTCATGACCGATCCGATCACCGGTGGCCCGCTCATCGTGCCGCTGGACTCCCGGACCCGCGCTACCCCCACCGCTCCCTGATCCGAAGCGCGGCCCCTGCTCCCTGCTCCCTGCTCCCTGCTCCCCGCTCCCCGCTCCCCGCTCCCCGCTCCCCGCTCCCCGCTCCCCGCT
>NZ_JAMBDT010000021.1:0-58950 GCF_025143765.1 Gordonia sp. p3-SID1431 | reverse complement strand
TTCGTGACGCGCCCTCCGCAAGCTCCATGCGCTCCTCAGGGAGCAGAACGAGACGCGCCCTCCGCAAGCTCCAGGCGCTCCTCAGGGAGCAGCACGAACGGGCGCCCCAGGGTCAGCTCAGCGCCGCGCGCATCCGGTCGGCGAGTTCGCCGACCTCGGCGGTCGTCATCACGAACGCGGGCGAGACCTGCAGCGCCCCTTGACCTGCGGCCCGGGTGCTCACCCCGTGTTCGCGCAGCTTGACCACCGTCGCCGGCGCCGTCGCGGGGTCGGCCAGCTGTACCGCGGTGACCGCGCCGAGTCCGGTCCGGACCTCGGCGACCGTGTCGAGGTCGGCGAGCGGCGACAGCGCGGCGGCGAGGTCGCCCTCGAGCCGTGTCGCCTCGGCGAGCAGGTTCTCTCGCCGGATGATCTCGAGGTTCGCGAGGGCCGCCGCCGCCGCGCCCGCGTGGCCGCCGTAGGTGTACCCGTGCCGCCACCAGACGCCACCGGCGAAGAACGGCTCGGCGATCCGCGGTGCGATGAACACCGCGCCCATCGGGACATACCCCGAGGTGAGCCCCTTGGCAGTGGTGATCATGTCCGGTTCGAGGCCGAATCGTGCGGAGGCGAACCAGGATTCGCCGCCGATGCGGCCGAAGCCGGTGACGACCTCGTCGACGACGAAGAGGATGTCGTGGTCGCGGCAGATGTCCCGCACCTCGGCGAGGTAGCCCTCCGGCGGGAGATAGATGCCGCCGGCCCCGATGATGGGCTCGCAGAAGAACGCGGCGATGTTGTCGGCGCCCACGCGCTCGATGAGACCGAGCAGGCTCTTCGCGTCGTCCCAGTCGACGTTCTGGACGTCGTGCATGAGTTCGCCGTAGCCGTCGTGGTTGAGCGGGATGCCCGCCAGCGAGGTACCCGCGGCATGCATCCCGTGATAGGCCTTGGTGCGGCTGACGACGACCCGCTTGGATTCGCGGCCCTGCTCCACCCAGTAGCGGCGGGCGAGTTTGACCGCAGTGTCGATGGAGTCGCTGCCGCCGGAGGTGAAGAAGATCTTCGATCCGGGTACCGGCGCGATGGCGCCGAGCTCCTCGGCGAGCCGCAGGGTGACGTCGCTCGCGAAGTCACCGAAGTTGGAATAGTGCGCGAGGGTGCCGAGCTGACGCGCGACGGCGTCGGCGATCTCGGTGCGGCCGTGCCCGACGTTGGTGAACCACAGTCCGGCGGTCGCATCCAGGTAGGAGTTGCCGTCGCGGTCGAAGATCCGCGCACCCTCTCCCCTGGTCACGACGAACGGCCCGCTCGCGGTCACCGCACCCATGTCGGCGAAACCGTGCCACAACGATCCAGTACCCGTGCTCGAACCATCAGCCATGGCCCCATGATGCCGGTCCACGCGGCCCACGCGGCCACTGGGGTGAACCGGCTTCGGCGCTTCCCCATATCCTGGAGTGATCATGTCGGCCCCGTCCTCGTCACCTGACCCGTCCCCGTCTCCACCGGACACCGCTGCATCGGACATCCCCCGCTCGGATCTTTTCCGCGCACTCGACGACGTGGGCCTCGTCGACGCCGACCGGTTGCGTCGTCGCATCGATCGGCTCGCCGCGCGCCCGGATGCCGCGAAGTGGCGACAGTTGGTCGCCGATGTCGACAAGGCACGCGCCCGTCTCGACCGGCGGCGCGCGACCGTGCCGATTCTGCGCTTCCCCGACGAACTACCGGTCTCCGCCGCACGCGACGAGATCGCCGAGGCGATCCGCAACCACCAGGTCGTGGTCGTCGCGGGCGAGACCGGCTCGGGCAAGACCACCCAGCTCCCCAAGATCTGCCTCGAACTCGGGCGTGGCATCCGCGGGTCGATCGGGCACACCCAGCCCCGGCGCATCGCCGCGAGCTCGGTCGCCAAGCGCATCGCCGACGAGACCGACACCGAACTCGGCGACGCGGTGGGCTACTCCGTCCGGTTCACCGACCGGTCGGGCGCCGACACCCTCGTCCGGGTCATGACCGACGGCATCCTGCTCCGCGAGATCGCCACCGACCCCATGCTGCGCCGCTACGACACCCTCATCATCGACGAGGCCCACGAGCGCAGCCTCAACATCGATTTCATCCTCGGCTATCTGCGCCGCCTGCTGCCCCGACGCCCCGATCTGAAGGTGATCATCACCTCGGCGACGATCGAACCGGCGCGCTTCGCACGGCATTTCAGCACGCCGAAGACCTCGGTCCCGGTCATCGAGGTATCCGGACGCACCTATCCGGTCGAGATCCGGTATCGACCGCTGAGCCTGCAGGAACGCCCCGACGACGGGGACGACGCCGGCGGCGGCGAACATGCGGATCTCGACCAGATCCAGGGCATCGACGCCGCCGTCGACGAACTGTGGGCCGGTGGCCGCGGCGACATCCTCGTGTTCCTGCCCACCGAACGGGACATCCGAGAGACCGCCGAGGCGCTCCGTCGACGAACCGGCGGCAGCAAGGGTCCCGGTGCCGAGATCGTGCCGCTCTATGCGCGACTTTCGATCGCCGAGCAGCAGAAGGTGTTCTCCCCCTCCGACGGACGCCGGATCGTGCTGGCGACCAACGTCGCCGAAACGTCGGTGACCGTGCCCGGCATCCGCTACGTCATCGACACCGGCACCGCCCGTATCAGTCGGTACTCGACCAGGACCAAGGTCAATCGTCTTCCCATCGAACCGGTCTCACAGGCCAGTGCCCGGCAGCGGGCCGGTCGATGCGGTCGTGTCGCCCCGGGCGTCTGCATCCGTCTCTACAGCGAGAACGACTTCGACTCCCGGCCGGCCTTCACCGACCCGGAGATCCTGCGCACCAACCTCGCGGCGGTCATCCTCCAGATGACCTCGCTGAAACTGGGTGAGATCGCCGAGTTCCCGTTCGTCCAGCCGCCCGACGACCGCGCGATCCGCGACGGTATGGGTGTTCTCACCGAACTCGGCGCCATCACCGTCCCGCGCGAGGGCGGGCCCCCGCGACTGACCCCGATCGGCCGGTCGATGTCGCGGATCCCGGTCGATCCCCGGGTCGCCCGGATGCTCATCGCCGGACACGAACTGGGTTGTCTCGACCACCTTCTCGTGATCGCCGCCGCGATGTCGCTCCCCGATCCACGGGAACGGCCGGCCGAGCACCGGGAGGCCGCCGACGCCCAGCACCGGCGCTTCGTCGTCCCGCAGTCGGACTTCCTGTCCTACGTGGAGCTGTGGCGGTACCTCGGCGAACAGCGCAAGGAGTTGTCCGGCAGCCGCTTTCGGCGCATGTGTGAGCGCGAGTACCTCCACTTCCTGCGCATCCGGGAGTGGCAGGACCTCCACCGGCAGCTGACCGAGATCGTCAAGAACCTCGACTGGTCGGTCGCGCCCACCGAACTCGACGCCGACGCCGTCCACCGATCCATCCTGTCCGGGTTGCTCAGCAACATCGCCGCCCGCAACACCGAGGGCCGCGAGTTCACCGGTGCGCGCAACACCACGCTGATGATCTTCCCCGCTTCTCCGCTCGCCAAGAAGCCGCCCGCCTTCATCATGGCGGCCGAGGTCCTCGAGACGTCGCGCCTGTTCGCCCACACCGTCGCCGGGATCGATCCGCTGTGGGCCGAGAAACTCGCCGGGGATCTCGTGAAGCGCACCCACAGCGAGCCGCATTGGTCGGCGAAACGCGGAGCGGCGATGGCCTACGAACGCGTGACCCTCTACGGGGTCCCGCTCGTCGCCCGCCGGCGCGTCGACTACGGCCCCATCGACCCGGTGGTCTCCCGGGAGCTGTTCATCCGGCACGCTCTCGTCGAGGGCGATTGGCGGACGCAGCACGCCTTCTTCGACCGCAATCGCACGCTTCTCGAGGCCGCCTCGGACGTCGAGAACCGCACGCGCACCCGGGGTCTCGTGATCACCGAGGACCAGCTCTTCGAGTTCTACGACCAGCGGCTACCGTCCGACGTCACCTCGGCCCGGCACTTCGACACCTGGTGGAAGAAGGCCCGCCGGGCCGAACCGGATCTGCTGGATCTGCGCCCCGAGGACGTCACGGGAGGCACCGACGTCGCCCCCACGGACTATCCCGGCGCCTGGCAGCAGGGCGACACCCGACTCGAACTGCGCTACCGGTTCGAACCGGGCGCACCCGACGACGGCGTCACCGTCGTGATCCCGCAGGCACTGCTCCCCCATGTCCGACCGGCCGGCTTCGACTGGTCGGTCCCGGGCATGCGCGCCGAACTGGCCACCGCACTGGTCAAGTCGCTGCCGAAACAGCTCCGCAAGAGCATGTCGCCCGCGCAGCGATTCGCCGAACTCGCGCTCGGCCGGCTCACCCCGCGCAAGGAGCCGCTCACCACCGGGCTGGCCCGCGAGCTCTCGGCGATCACCGGGATGCGGGTGACCGCGGGCGATTTCGACACCGACCGGGTACCGCCGCACCTGCGCATGCATTTCGCGGTGGCCGACGACTCCGGACGGATCGTCGCCCGCGCCGACTCGTTGCCCGAACTCCAGCAGACCGGAACGCCCGCGGCGCCGAAGACGGTGTCGCGCAACCTGTATAAGACCTGGACCGCCGATGGGATCGGCTCGCTCGCCGAGCAGACGACGGTCGATGTCGCGGGGCAGCGGCTGACCCGGTACCCGACGATCGACGTGGTCTCCGACGCGAAGGGCCACGCGCGCGGCGTTGTCGTCGTCGATGCGGCTAGCCCGGAGACACGGGACCGCCTCCTGCGACGCGGGATCGTCGCCCTCCTCGACCTCGCGATACCTCCGCTGCACAAGCGGATCGCCGGCTCGCTGAGTCCGGTCGAACGACTCGCCCTGAGCCAGAGCCCGTACTCGACCACCGAGGCACTGCTCGCCGACTGCACCCGACGGGCCATTCGGGACACGGTCGCCGACATCGACGACGCAGAGCTCGCCGCGGTTCGCTCACCACAATCCTTCTCGGCGCTGCTCGAACGGATCCGGCCACGGGTCGCCGCGGCCGCACCGGACTACTTCTCGCTGGCCGTCGCAGCCCTCGAACGGATGTCCCCGCTGCGGGCGGCGATCGACCGGCACGCCGGTTCGCTGGCTGCCGACGACGTCGCCGAACAGGTCGCCCACCTCGTGTTCGACGGATTCGTGGCGGCTACCGCGCGACGCCACCTGGAGAATCTGCCGCGCTATCTCGACGGCGCGCAAGCACGTCTGGAGGCACTACCCGCGTCCGCAGCACGCGACCAGGCCGGGGTGGCCGCCGTCGATCGCGTCGTCGAACGGTGGGCCCAACGCCTCGAACAGGTACCCGAGCACCGGCGGGCGGTGGTCGACGACGAAGCGCAGTGGCTCGTCGAGGAGTTGCGCGTGGGGCTGTTCGCCCAGCGTCTCGGCACCGCGTTCCCGGTGTCGGAGAAACGGGTCCTACGAGCTCTGGACCGACTCGGCTGACACGGGTTCGGCGAGCGCGCTCCCGGATCCCGATGCCGCCTTCAGGTCGTCGATCTCGCGCTGGAAGTCCTCCACCGAGTCGAACGACCGGTACACCGAGGCGAAGCGCAGATACGCCACCTCGTCGAGATCGCGGAGCGGACCCAGGATGGCGAGTCCGACCTCGTTGCTGGGGATCTCGGCCGATCCACTGGCGCGCACCGTGTCCTCGACCTGCTGGGCGAGTTGCGCGAGCGCGTCCTCGGCGACGTGGCGGCCCTGACAGGCTCGCCGCACGCCGCGCATGACCTTCTCCCGGCTGAACGGTTCGGTCACGCCGTTGCGTTTGACCACCGCGAGCACGGCGCTCTCCACGGTCGAGAACCGGCGACCGCACTCCACACAGGAGCGACGGCGGCGGATGGCCTGCCCTTCATCTGCGACACGCGAGTCGATGACCTTGGTGTCGTCGTTCTTGCAGAAGGGGCAGCGCATCGTGTCCTCACGCAGGTCGCGGGACGCTGGAACGCACCCGAAGCGTGCGCCCCGCCGCTTGTCGGCCGGCCCCTGTGACATCGAGGATACCGCCCGGCCTCAGCGGTACCGGGGGGTGAGCAGGGGCTGGCCCACCTGCAGCGCGCTCGAGCCGAGATCGTTCATCGCGACGATCTCGTCGATCACGACCTCGCGCGGCATCTCGGGTGCCACCCGGCCGGCGATCGAGCTGAGCGAGTCCCCCGAGCGCACGTGGACGACCTCGGCACTCACGGCGGACGGGGTCAGCGAGTCCGAGTAGTTCTGGCCCACGACACCGAACACCCACACGACGAACGCCAGCCCGACGCCGGCGAGGAGCGCGACCGCGGTGCGGCGGCGGCGACGGAACACCGCCGCGTCGGGTCCGACCGGGCCACGCCCGCGCACCCCGACCGGAGAGCCACAGTGGGTGCCGCCCACCCGCGGGGTCACCGGCGACGCACCCCGCGGTCGGGTGCCGGCCGGCCGGTTGTCTACCGGGCGGCCGCCGTCGGACAGCGGGGCGCGGGTCCGGACGCGATCGGCGCGGTCGGTGCGCGCCCGGACGGCATCGGGACGGTCGGTGCGGACGGGAGCGACGAGAGTGGCGGTGCGCATGGTGCCCTCCGGTGTTCGAGTGTCTGGGATCGTGCGGGGTGTGGCAGTCGGTGTTCGAACATCGATCAGATGTTCGATGCACTGATGTTCGAATTTGTAGCACGACATCCCGACAAAGTCTCGCGACACATCGAACAAATGTTTGAGGTGCCGGTCGCACTCCGCTAGGCTCGGACCCGGCGCAAGCCATCTACCAGCACGTTCCGAAGACGAGAGGAACCGAACATGAGTGACACCGGCGATAGGCGCGGCCGAGCGCGGGGCGCCGACGACGAGGCCCCGTTCGACGCCGCCGCCGCCGAGGCCTCACTCACCCCGCGACAGGCCGGGGTCCTGGAGGTGATCCGCCGCTCGGTGCGCGAGCGCGGTTATCCGCCGAGCATCCGGGAGATCGGCGACGAGGTCGGCCTGGCCTCGACGTCGTCGGTGGCCCATCAGTTGCGGACGCTGGAACGCAAGGGGCTGCTCAAGCGCGACGCGAACCGTCCCCGTGCGGTCAACATCGCCCCGAGTGACACACCGTCGCCGGACACCCCGTCGGCCGGTCAGCTGCCCGAGCCGACCTTCGTGCCGGTGCTCGGCCGTATCGCGGCCGGCGGTCCGATCCTGGCCGAGGAGGCCGTCGAGGACGTCTTCCCGCTGCCCCGTGAGCTGGTCGGCGAGGGATCGCTCTTCCTGTTGCGCGTCGTCGGCGAGTCGATGATCGATGCCGCGATCTGCGACGGCGACTGGGTCGTGGTCCGTCAGCAGAACGTCGCCGACAACGGCGACATCGTCGCGGCCATGATCGACGGCGAGGCCACCGTGAAGACCTTCAAGCGTCAGGGCCCCAACGTCTGGCTCATGCCGCACAACGAACTGTTCGATCCGATCCCGGGCAACGACGCCGTCATCCTCGGCAAGGTCGTCACCGTGATGCGGCGAGTCTGACCTCTCCACCGACCGAACCGTCGAGCACCGCCGCGGCAGCCGCGCGCGCCGCGGCGGGATCCGAGGTGGCCAGGGCGGCCTCGGCGGCGGCCCGGCAGTCCGGTGCGGACACCTCGCCGAGCCGGGCCCCCACGGCCGCGGCAGCAGCAGGCGCGCTGGACAGCGAGGTGACCCCGAGACCGACGAGCACGCAGGCGAGGTTCGGATCGGCGGCGGCCTCGCCGCACACCCCGACCGGCTTTCCCTGACGTGCGCCCGCTTCCGCGACACCCGCGATGAGGCTCAACACGGCCGGTTGCCACGGGTCGGTCAGTCCGGCGAGATCGGCCGACATCCGGTCGGCCGCCATCGTGTACTGGGTCAGATCGTTGGTGCCGATGGACACGAAGTCCACCTCGGCGAGGACGGCTTCGGCCAGGATCGCCGCCGCGGGCACCTCGATCATCACCCCGGCGACCAGACCACGGCCGCGGACCTCGGCGGCGAAGGTGCGCGCCTCCGCCGGCGAGGCGATCATCGGCGCCATGACCCACGGCGCGACGGCCGACCCCGACGCGGCCTGCGCGATCGCGTCGAGCTGATGCGCGCGGATCTCGGGGTGCGCCAGCGCGATCCGATCGCCCCGCACGCCGAGCGCTGGGTTCGATTCATCGGGATGGGTCACGAACCGGAGCGGTTTGTCGGACCCGGCGTCGAGGGTGCGGATGACCACCTTCTGCCCGTCGAACGCATCGAGCACCTCCCGGTAGATCGCGGCCTGCTCGTCCACCGACGGTTCGTCGGCACGCTCGAGGAACGCGAGTTCGGTGCGGAAGAGCCCGACGCCCTCGACGGGGTACCCGGCCGCGGCGCGTGCCGACGACCCGTCGGCGACGTTGGCGAGCACCGCCACGGCCACCCCGTCGGCGGTCTGCCCCGGACCGGTCCAGCCGGCGACGAGTGCGGCATGACGCCGATCCTCGTCGACGCGAGCCCGGGCCGCCTCGACATCGGGCTCCACCTCGATCCGCCCGGTGCTGCCGTCGACGAGAATGGTTGTGCCGGGCTCGATCTCATCCAGGTCGGCCACCGCCACCACGCACGGGATCCCCAGCTGGCGCGCGATGATCGCGGTGTGGCTGGTCGGTCCGCCGAGCCGGGTGACGAGGGCGATGGTGCTCGTGGGGTCGAGGCCCGCGGTGTCGGCGGGCGCGAGGTCGTCGGCGAGCAGGACCGACGGCACCTCCGGAGTGGGCACACCGGGTTCGGGTAGGCCGAGCAGTTCGGCGAGGACCCGGTCGCGCACGTCGTTGAGATCGGTGACCCGCTCGGCCATCAGTCCGCCGAGCTTGGTGAACACCGCCGCGAACTGTTCAGTGGCCGCGACGGCAGCGGCCTCGGCGGGGGCGCCCTTGCCGATGAGCGCGGTCGCGGCACCGATCCAGCCGCGGTCCTCGGCCAGGCCCGCCGTCGCGGCGAGCACCTCGGCCGTCACCCCGGTGTTCTGCGACGCGCGCGTGCGCAGCCGCGCGGCGACGGCGCCGGCCGCGGTGGCGAAGCGCGTGACCTCGTCGGCGCGCCGTTCCTCGGCGATCTCCACACCGACGCCGAGCTTCTCCGGCGAGTGGTCGGGTCGCTCGCCCGGCCACAGCGCGGGACCGTGGGCCAACCCGCCGACCACCGGGGTTCCCGTCAGGATCTGCGCCATCGTCTTGCCTCTCACTCGACTATCGATGTGACCACCGTTACAAAAAGTGCTTGACTTGTCAACACAAACAGGCGTAAACACAATTACTACAACATCCAATCCCACACGCCTCAACAAGCGGGGTGGTCGAAACCGGAGATCGGAGCCGTGTGTACGCCGAGGAGAGACAACAGGCGATCGTCGACGAGGTGCGCCTCGCGGGGCGGGCATCCGTGGCCGCGCTCGCCGAGAAATTCGACGTCACCAGCGAGACCGTCCGACGCGATCTCGCGGTACTGGAACGCGCCGGACATCTCCAGCGGGTCCACGGCGGCGCCGTACGCGCCGAGATCATGCGCACCCTCGGCGAGCTCGGGATCGACGAACGGGAGTCGAGCCAGATCGAGCAGAAGACCGCGATCGGCCGCGCGGCCATCCGGTTCCTGCCGCCCGACGGCGGTTCGGTGCTCTTCGACGCCGGCACCACCACCTACCGTGCGGCCGAGGCGACCGCACCCGATCGGAGGCTCACCCTGTTCACCAACAGCCTGCCCATCGCCGGCCTGCTCGCGGGCACCCATCCCGACGGTCTGCACGCCCTCGGCGGACGCGTACGCGGTCTCACCCAGGCGACCGTGGGCGTCGAGACCGTGGACGCGCTTCGCCGACTGCGCGTGACCACCGCTTTCATCGGGACGAACGGGCTGAGCGAGGCCCACGGGTTGTCGACACCCGACCCCGACGAGGCCGCAGTCAAGGCGGCGATGGTCGCGGCCGCACAACGCGTCGTGGTCCTCGCCGACAGCTCGAAGATGGACCGGGAGGACCTCACCTCCTTCGCCGGACTCGACGACGTCGACGTCCTCATCACCGACTCCGGGATCGACCCGGCCTATTCGGCGGCCCTGTCCGCGCGCGGCGTCGAGGTCGTGATCGCATGATCGTCACCGTCACCGCCAACCCGAGCCTCGACCGCACCCTCGAACTCGGCGCACCGCTCGCCCGCGGCGAGGTGCAGCGCGCCGGCGTGGTCCGCACCGAGCCGGGCGGCAAGGGCGTCAACGTGGCCCGGGTCGTCGCGGCCGCCGGCCTGGCCACCCGCGCACTGCTCCCGGCGCGACCGGGCGACCCGCTGCGGGCCGCACTCGACGACCTCGCACTCCCCTACGACGCCGTGCCGGTCGACGGCGAGGTCCGGTCCAACATCACCATCGCCGAATCCGACGGGACGACCACCAAGATCAACGCACCGGGCGTCACCTTGACGGGCGCGGATCGCGAGGCGCTCGTCGGGCTGATCCGTGAGCACGCCGGCTCCGCGCAGTGGGTCACCCTCTGCGGTTCGCTGCCTCCCGGCGTCCCCGACGACTGGTACCGCTCGATCGCCGACGACCTCGTCCTCGCCGGCTGCCGGGTCGCGGTGGACACCTCGGGCGCACCCCTCCGTGCCAGCGTCACCGGTCGCGTCGACCTGATCAAGCCCAACGAGGACGAGCTCGCCGAACTGACCGGCGCCGACCCCGGACAGCTCCGAGAAGCGCTCGCGCGCAACGATCTCGGACCGGTCATCGACGCCGCTGCGACCATCGCCGAGCAGATCGGGGGCAACGTCCTCGCCACCCTCGGCGCCGTCGGGGCCGTGTTGGTCACCGCGTCCGGCGTGTGGTCGGCGACCCCGCCGCCGATCGTCCCGCGCAGCACCGTCGGCGCCGGCGACTCGTCACTGGCCGGCTACCTCATCGCGCAGAGCACCGGGGCCGCGCCCGCCGACTGCCTCCGGTCGGCCGTGGCGTACGGCGCGGCGGCCGCATCGCTCGCCGGCACCCAGGCCCCCACGCCCGACCACCTCGACCTCCCCGGCGTGCGGGTGACCGAACTGTCGGGAGCCGCGCGCATGACCTGACGGCACCGTCCCGGCGGGTCCCCACATCCATCCAACACCGCACCCATCCAGCACCGACTCCATCCACCATCGACCCACCCAGCACCGACCCCACCCTTTCCACCGAAGGACATGCCATGACCGAGCAGATCATCACCGCGCAGACGGTGAGTCTCGACGTCGACGCCGGCGGCGATCCCGCCGCCGTCATCACCACGCTCGCCGACGCCCTCGCCGCGGCCGGCCGGACCACCGATCCCGCCGACCTCGCGCGGGCCGCACTGGACCGAGAAGCCAAGTCCGCCACCGGACTTCCCGGCGGCATCGCCATCCCGCACGCCCGTACCGCGTCGGTGACCGCGGCCAGTCTCGCCATGGCGCGGCTGTCCCGCAAGGTCGACTTCGGCGCACCGGACGGGCCGGCCGACCTGGTCTTCCTCATCGCCGCCCCCGAGGGGGGTGCCAGTGCGCACATGAAGCTCCTCAGCTCGCTGGCGCGCTCACTCGTCCGGCCCGACTTCGTGGCCTCGCTCCGCGCGGCCGAGAACGAGGAGCGGGTCATCGAATTGGTCAACGAGGCCATCGACCCCGCGCCGCCGGCCGCGAGCACAGCCGCGCCGACCGCCACCCCGTCGACCACTGCCCCGTCGACCACTGCCCCGGCCACCGCGACAGCACCAGTGACGTCGACCACGAAATCCGAAGGTGCGCCGGCCCACCCGGACTCGGACCCGACCCCGGACCCGGGACCGGCCAAGCCGCGCATCGTCGCGATCACCGCGTGCCCGACCGGCATCGCCCACACCTACATGGCGGCCGACGCCCTGAAGTACGCCGCCGAACGGGCCGGCGTCGAGTTCGCGGTGGAGACCCAGGGGTCCTCGGCGACCACGGCCTTCGATCCGGATGTGATCGCGTCGGCCGACGCCGTCATCTTCGCCACGGACGTCGGGGTCAAGGACCGCAACCGGTTCCGCGGCAAACCCGTCATCGCATCCGGGGTGAAGCGCGCCATCAACGAACCCGACGCCATGATCGCCGAGGCGGTCGCGGCGGGGCGCGACCCGAACGCGGCGCGCGTCACCGGCGACGGCGCGGACGCGGACGCGGCCGACTCGTCGAAGTCGGGCATCGGTCTCGCCGGCCGTACCCGCCAGGCACTCATGACCGGTGTGAGCTACATGATCCCGTTCGTCGCGGCGGGCGGACTGCTCATCGCGCTCGGCTTCCTGCTCGCCGGCTACGAAGTCGCCAACACGAACCTCGACGACGGCGGCACCCTCAGCGACGGCGCGTTCATCGCCCTGAACAACAGCCTCTGGGATCTGCCGGCGGGCGGGTTGTTGCAGTACCTGGGCGCGGTGAGCTTCGCGATCGGCTCGGGCGTGATGGGCTTGGCCGTACCGGTCCTCGCGGGCTACATCTCGTTCGCGATCGCCGACCGCCCCGGTATCGCACCCGGTTTCGTGGCCGGCATCGTCTCGCTCGCCGTGGGCGCCAGCTTCATCGGCGCACTGATCGGCGGTCTCATCGCCGGCGTGGTGTGCCTGTGGATCGCGCGGACCCCGGTGCCCCAGTGGGCTCGTGGTCTCATGCCGGTCGTGGTCATCCCGCTGTTCGGCAGCATGATCGTCGGCGGACTGCTCTACATGGTCCTCGGCAAACCGCTAGCCTGGCTGACCGAGCAGATGAACAGCGGCCTCGAGAGCATGTCCGGCGGATCGGCCATCGCCCTCGGCATCGTGCTCGGCCTGATGATGTGCTTCGACCTCGGCGGACCGGTCAACAAGAGCGCGTACCTGTTCGCCACCGCCGGGATCGCCGACGCGGCGACTGCCGGACCCGCGCAGTTCCAGATCATGGCGGCGGTCATGTGTGCCGGCATGGTGCCCCCGCTCGCCCTGGCTCTCGCCACCGTCGTCCGACCGGGCCTGTTCACCGAACCGGAGCGCGAGAACGGCAAGGCCGCATGGCTCCTCGGCGCGTCGTTCATCTCCGAAGGTGCCATCCCGTTCGCCGCGGTCGACCCCTTCCGGGTCATCCCGTCGATGATGGCCGGTGGTGCCCTGAGCGGTGCGCTGATCATGGCCTTCGGTGTCGAACTGCGCGCCCCGCACGGCGGCATCTTCGTCTTCTTCGCCATGAACAACTGGGTCCTGTTCCTCGTCGCGCTGGTCGCCGGTACGGTGCTGTCCGCCGTCCTGGTGGTCGCGGCCAAGCAGGTGCACCGCAGTCGCGACGCCGTCGCCTTCGACGAGCTCGAGGCGGTCGCCGTCTGACACCCGATCACACGACCACCTGACATCCGGGGCGCTCCCCGGCACCGAATCGCCCGACAACCACCACAGAACACACGACAACACTCGAAGGAGTTCCCATGCCCAGCACCACCGCCACCGTCGGCTCCGCAGTCGGACTGCACGCCCGCCCCGCCACGATCATCGCCGAGGCGGTCGCCGAGACCGGCAGCCCGGTGACGCTGGGCCTCGAGGGCGGTGACCCGGTGGACGCGGGGTCGGCGCTGATGATCATGACGCTCGGGGCCGAGAAGGGCACCCGCGTGGTCGTGACGGCCGACGACCAGGCTGCGCTCGACACCATCGTCGGTCTCGTCGAGAAGGATCTCGACGCCGACTAGGTCCGTACAGCCGACTGGGTCCGTACAGCCGGCGTGGCGCTCAGATCCGGAGGTCCGCGATCTCGCCCGCGAAAGCGGCCGGGACGCGGACCTTCATCGTGGTACCGGTCTCGGTGTGCTCCGACGAGATGACCTCGCCCTCGCTGTGGACGCGAGACACGACATCACCCCGGTCGAACGGCACCTCGATGGTCATCTCGACGTCCTCGCGGCCGACGAACTCGCGCACCCGCCCGAAGAGTTCGGGCAGTCCCTCGCCGGTCCGGGCGGAGATGAACACCGCATCCGGACCGAGCGCGCCGCGCAACTCGGTGAGTCGGTTGCCGTCGATGGCGTCGATCTTGTTGATGACCAACAACTCCGGCGGCGCGGTGACGCCCTCTTCGGCGACGATCTCGTTGATGACCTGACGGACGGCCGAGATCTGTTCCATCGGGAAGGCGTCCGCACCGTCCACGACGTGCAGCAGCAGATCGGCGTCGACGACCTCCTCGAGCGTCGAGCGGAACGCCTCGACGAGTTGGGTCGGCAGATGCCGGACGAACCCGACCGTGTCGGTGAAGACGACCGCGCGGCCGTCGTCGAGCGTCGCCCGTCTCGTGGTGGGATCCAGGGTCGCGAACAACGCGTCCTGCACGAGGACACCGGCGCCGGTCATCGCGTTGACCAGGCTGGACTTGCCCGCGTTGGTGTAGCCGGCGACGGTGATCGTCGGGATCGAACCGCTCTTGCGCGCAGCACGTTTGGTGTTCCGCGCCTTCTTCATGCCACGGATCTCGCGCCGCAGCTTGGCGATCCGCTCCCGAATGCGGCGACGGTCGGTCTCGATCTTGGTCTCACCGGGACCGCGCAGGCCCACACCGCCGTTGCTGCCCGCCCGGCCACCGGCCTGACGGGACATCGATTCACCCCAACCGCGCAGACGCGGGAGCATGTACTCCATCTGGGCGAGGGACACCTGCGCCTTGCCCTCCCGCGAGGTCGCGTGCTGGGCGAAGATGTCGAGGATCAGCGCGGTGCGGTCGATGACCTTCACCTTCACCACCTTCTCCAGCGCATTGAGCTGGGCGGGGGTGAGCTCACCGTCGCACACGACGGTGTCGGCGCCGGTCGCGAGGACGATCTCGCGCAATTCCTCGGCCTTGCCACTGCCGATGTAGGTGGCGGGATCGGGTTTGGAGCGACGCTGGATCACCGCGTCCAGGATCTGTGAACCGGCCGTCTCGGCGAGGGCGGCCAGCTCGGTCATGTTGGCCTTCGCGGCAGCCGCGCTGCCCTCGGTCCACACGCCGACCAGGACCACGCGTTCGAGTCGTAGCTGCCGGTACTCGACCTCGGTGACGTCGGTGAGTTCGGTGGAGAGTCCCACGATGCGCTGCAGTGAGGCGCGCTCGGACAGTTGGAGTTCGCCGGTGGTGGGATCCGCGGTGTCGCGGATCCCGAGATCGGCCGCGGACATGATCTGTGCTTCTGATTCGGTCATACGGGAACCATGGTCTCACGACCGGCCCGGGCCGAGCACGCGAATATCGAGCTCAGCGCTCCCAGCCGGGCCGCAGCACCCCGTCGGCGACCAGCATCGACGGCCCGCGCAGGGTCGAGCCGTCGGGACGGATCGTCACGGTGACCTCACCGCCGGGGATGCCGATGCGCAGCTCGCCGGTGTCCGCGCCGCGGGCGTCGAGAGCGGCGCGCGCCGCCGCGACCAGGCCGGTTCCGCAGCTGCGCGTCTCCCCGACGCCCCGCTCGAACACCCGCATCCGCGCGGTCAGGCCGCCGTCGGGGCCTTCCACGGGTGGGGTCAGCAGCTCGACGTTCGCGCCGTGCGGGAAGTCGGCGGCCTCGATGATCACGCCGGCGGAGAAGTCGACCGCGTCGAGGTCGGCCGCGGTCATGTCCGCGACGACGCACGCCAGGTGGGGGTTTCCCACGTCGACCATCGCACCGGGGTAGATGTCGTCACCGATGCGGACCACCGACGACCCGTCGAGCCGCGCCGGACCCATCTCCACCGTGACCTCGGCGTGCACGGCGTCGAAGGAGTGGATGGTGACGCCGCGGGCACCCGCGCGGGAACCGACGGAGAACGTGTCGGTGTCGACGAGTCCCGACGCCCGGACGTAGTGGGCGAAGACGCGTACCCCGTTGCCGCACATCTCCGCGACCGAACCGTCGCCGTTGCGGTAGTCCATGAACCAGTCGTCGGCCGACACCCCGTCGGGCAGGGCGTCGAGGACACCGGCCGAGACGAGGGCACCCGAGCGGGCGACGCGCAGCAATCCGTCGGCGCCGATCCCCCGTTGCCGGTCGCACAGCGCCGCGACCGTCGCGGCGTCGAGCGCGATCTCGGCGTCGGGGTCGGCGAGGACCACGAAGTCGTTCTGGGTGCCATGACCCTTGACGAAGTGCAGGCCGTCGCTCGCACTGCTCTGCGGGGCGGAAGTCACGGATCACAGCCTACGGGGAAGGCGCGTCGACGATGCGCAGCGCTCGGTCGAGCAGATCGGGTGCGGCGGCGTCGAGCCACTGCGCCCGGTGATCGCGGCGGAACCACGAGCGCTGCCGACGCACATAACGCCGGGTGCCGATGAAGGTCAGCTCCTCGGCCTGCGCGAGGTCGTACTCGTCGTCGAGGGCCGCGAGGACCTGTTTGTAACCGATCGCCTGCGACGCGGTGCGTCCCTCTCGCAGGCCGCGGGAACAGAGGTCCTCCACCTCCTCGACGAGGCCCTGCTCGAACATCGCTCTCGTACGACGGCGGATCCGATCGTCGAGTTCATCGGTGTCCCGGTCGAGGGCGAGGATGATCGTGCCCCAGCGCGGTTCGCCGATGGTGGGCTGCGACGCGGCGAAGGGTGCACCGGTCAGCTCGACCACCTCCAGCGCCCGCACGATGCGGCGACCGTCGGTGGCCAGGATGGTCGACGCCGCGGCCGGGTCGACCTCCGCGAGCAACCGGTGCATCTCGCCCACTCCGCGCTCGTCGAGCAGGTCCTCGTAACGCCGGCGGACCTCCGGGTCGGTGGCCGGGAACTGCCAGTCGTCGAGGAGTCCCTGGACGTACATCATCGATCCGCCGACGATCACCGGGACCCGACCCGCGGCGCGCAACCGATCGACGTCGGCCCGCGCGGCCTGCTGATAGCGCGCGACGGTCGCCACCTCGGTCACGTCGAGCACGTCCAACTGGTGGTGCGGGATGCCACGGCGTTCGTCGGGCGGGAGCTTGGCCGTCCCGACGTCCATGCCGCGGTACTGCTGCATCGCGTCGATGTTGACGATCTCGCCGCCGAGCCGTTCGGCGAGGTCGAGGGCCAGATCGGACTTGCCGCCGGCAGTGGGTCCGACAACAGCGATCGGGGTGGGCGGCGCGGTCATCGGGCGTGCTCGCCGTCGTCGACGGTCCAGGTCACGACCACGTAACCCACGCCGAAGGGCGCGTCGGCGAAGTCGGGTACCGCCCGGACCGACCGGTCGCCGACGAGACCGGCCGCCACCTGCCACGCGACCCGGCCGCCGACGCCCTCGGCATCGCACTTCGCAGGGTCGAGTGCCATCAGCGTGTCCGTGTCCGCCGATCCGAGCGCAGCCACGATCGCGTCGTTCAGCGCCACCGCCGATTCCCGACGCCCCCCGCCGGGGGCCTTGTCGGTCAGCGCCGTCGACCCGTCGCCCACCACCAGGACCCCGACGGCGTCCGAGCCCTCGTCGAGACGGGCGGCCAGCCGGGTACCCACCGCGACGCACTCCGCGGGCGGCGTGGCGGAACCGACGCTGCACACGCTCAGCGGACCCAGCGCCATCCGCTCGGCGATCCACCCGGCGATCAGCGCCGACAGACTCATCCGGGGCAGCGGGTCGGTGACCGCGACATCGGTGGCGGCGACATCGGTGGCGGCGACATCGGTGATCGCTGAGTCGATCGTGACCGGGACATCCACGCCGAAGCGCGCGAAGGTTCCGCGCAGGGGCTCGCCCACCAGGCCCGCGATCGCCTCGTCGGCGGTTCCGATCGCCACCCAGCGGTCGATGCCGAGCGCGCCCGCGACCGCCTCGAGAGCTGCCCGCCGCACCGGCTCGGTGTCGAAGGCGGCCGGTCCGGCCAACTCGGGGACGAGCAGCGGGGCACTCGGAACGAAGACGACGGCCGCAAGCACACCACGACGCTAGTCGACAGGATCCGCCCCGCTCGCTCCGCTCCCGGCGCCGGTCACATTCGGCCCGCTCGCTCCGCTCCCGGCGCCGGTTACCCCGCGCCGCGACCCACCAACTCGGCACGGACGCCACATCGACGGGCCTGAACTGCTTGAATGGAACGGTACTTGTCGGCGATCGCGGGCGTAGGATGCCCGGCGAGAACCGACTCCAGCGACCGGCAGCCGTGACGCGCGGCACCACTGAGCGGCAGGACACGTGCACATGAGCAACCCGACCGAATCGGCTTCCGAACCCCAGCAGGCACCCGCCGGGCCGGACACACCGAAGCCGGGACCCAAGCCGGGACCCCGGCCCAAGCCCGGACCCCGCCCCGGCATCGCGTCCGAACCGGTCGTCACGCATCTCGTCACCGGCGATCCGCACCGCTTCGGTCGTATCGACGAGTCGGGTGTCGTGTGGCTCAAGACCGACGAGGGCGAACGCGAGATCGGTTCGTGGCAGGCCGGCACGGTCGAGGAGGGGCTTGCGCACTTCGGACGCCGGTTCGACGACCTCGCCACCGAGGTCGAGATCCTCGAGGAACGGCTCACCGCCCGCTCGGGAGACCCGCGTAAGGCCCAGCAAGCCGCCAAGCACCTGCTCGACGAGTTGCCCAACGCGCATGTGATCGGTGACGTCGCCGCGCTGCAGCGCCGCCTCGAGGCGATCGTCGGCAGCGCCGACGAGGTCGCCGAGACCATCCGCGCCGAGCGCGAGAAGACCCGGTCGGAGGCCATCGCGCGCAAGGAGGTCCTCGCCGCCGAGGCCGAGCAGATCGGCGCCGACGCGACCAACTGGAAGAGCGCGGGCGACCGGCTGCGCGAGATCCTCGACGAGTGGAAGTCCATCAAGGGCGTCGACCGCAAGACCGACGACGCGCTGTGGAAGCGGTACGCCAAAGCGCGCGACGCCTTCAATCGCCGGCGAGGTGCGCACTTCGCCGAACTCGACCGCGAGCGCGCCGGTGCGAAGGAACGCAAGGAAGCACTCATCGCCCGCGCCGAGGAGCTGTCCGGCTCCACCGACTGGGGTCCGACGTCGGCCAAGTTCCGGGAACTGCTCGGTGAGTGGAAGGCGGCCGGCCGCGCCCCGCGGGACACCGACGAGGCCCTCTGGCAGCGGTTCAAGGCCGCACAGGACGTCTTCTTCGGCGCCCGCAACGCGGCGTCGTCGGAGCGCGACGCGGAATTCTCCGCGAACGCGACCGCCAAGGTCGCCCTGCTCGATGCCGCCGAGAAGGCCATCGACCCGGCCGCCGATCTCGACGCGGCCCGCCGCGAGTTCCGGTCGTTCCGCGATCAGTGGGACGAGCTGGGCAAGGTCCCGCGCGATCAGATGCACAGCCTGGAGGCCCGCGCGCGGGCCCTGGAGAAGCGCATCCGCGACGCCGAGGACGCTCAGTGGCAACGGACCGATCCCGAGGCACTGGCGCGGGCGGCGCAATTCGCCGGTCGCGCAGCGCAACTCGAGGACCAGGCACGCAAGGCGGCCGAACGCGGAAAGGACCGCGACGCCGCGAAGTTGCGCGATCAGGCTGCGCAGTGGCGCGAGTGGGCCGCCGCCGCGGAGAGTGCCGTCACCGACCGCTGAGTCCGGTCGGGGCCGGCCGGATCAGTCCTCGTGCGGGTTCTTGCGGTACAGCGCTGCGGCGTAGGCCTCCTGCTCGGCGGCCTGCCGGCGCCGCTCGTCCTCGAGCGCGAGCTGATAGGAGCTCCGCGCCCACACGACGCGGGACCAGTGGAACGTGAGCACGAAGACCGCGATCCAGCCCAGCACGAGGCCGATGCCAACGCCCGACGGCGGCTCGACGCCACCGACGCCCGGCGTGTTCCGCGACCACCACGCCAGCATCCCGGCGACGCACGCGATGGCGCACCCGCACAGCGCGATCCACGCCAGGAACCACCGGCGGGTGAGCAGCGCGAGCATGGAGACGACGATGCCGAAGATCGTCACCAGGTAGACGAAGATCCTCGACACGATCGTGACGCGCTCGGCGGCCGCCTCGGGCGTGAAGGTGAGGACCTCGAGCCCGGTGACGGATCCCGTGTGCGGCAACACCATCGACACCATGGCGAGGACGACGGCCACGGCGACGACGACCGCGCGCGCACCCGGGTCGATCTCGCCGGCCACCCGCCGTTCCGCCTTGCGCAGGTCGTTCTCGTACTGCTCGAGGGCGGCCTTCTCGGACGCAGAGCTGCCGGACGCCTCGTTGTCGGACGCCGAATTCTCGGACATGGTCATCGCCTCACTTCGTGATGGTGGTCAGCTGCCGCAGCCACTGCCGCAGCCGGCGTCGGCCGGGACGGCGGCGGGGGCACCGAACCCCGGCAGCCCGAGCCCGACGCCGACGGGCGCGGTGGTGGGGGTACGGCTCTGTTCGTGCGCGTCGCCGGCGCGGGTGCGACGGTGCGCGAGAACGCCGGAATCGGCGATCAGATGGTGTGGTGCAGCTGCGGTGAGCTGCGTGTGCACGACGTCACCCGGGCGGATCCCCGACGCCGTTCCGGGCGCGAAGTGCACCAGGCGGCCGTCCCGGGCGCGGCCGGTCATGCGCTTGGTCTTCGCCGACTTGCGCCCCTCGTCGGCGACCACGAGCAACTCCACCTCGGTCCCGACCAGCGCCTCGTTCTCGGCCAGGCAGATCCGCTCCTGCAGCGCGATGAGACGCCGGTAGCGATCGGCCACGACCTCGGGCGGCACCTGATCGGCCATCGTCGCGGCGGGCGTGCCGGGGCGGGGCGAATACTGGAAGGTGAACGCGCTCGAGAAGCGGGCGCGCTCGACGACGTCCAGGGTGGCCTGGAAGTCCTCCTCGGTCTCGCCGGGGAAGCCGACGATGATGTCGGTGGTGATCGCCGCATGCGGCATGGCCTCGCGGACCTTGTCGAGGATGCCCAGGAACTTGGTCTGCCGGTAGCTGCGGCGCATCGCGCGCAGGATGCGATCGGACCCCGACTGCAGCGGCATGTGCAGTTGCGGACACACATTCGGCGTCTGGGCCATCGCCTCGATCACGTCGTCGGTGAACTCGGCGGGGTGCGGTGAGGTGAACCGGACGCGTTCGAGCCCCTCGATGTCACCGCAGGCGCGCAGCAGTTCGGCGAAGGCGCCCCGGTTGCGGGGCTGATCGGGATCGGCGAAGGACATCCCGTAGGCGTTCACGTTCTGGCCCAGCAGAGTCACCTCGACGACACCCTGGTCGACGAGGGCCTGTACCTCGGCGAGCACCTCGCCCGGCCGGCGGTCGACCTCCTTGCCGCGCAGCGACGGCACGATGCAGAACGTGCAGGTGTTGTTGCACCCCACCGACACCGACACCCAGCCCGAGTAGGCGGAGTCGCGCTTGGCCGGCAGGGTCGACGGGAACCGCTCGAGCGCGTCGAGGATCTCCACCTGGGCGGCGTCGTTGTGGCGGGCACGATCGAGCAACGCGGGCAGCGACCCTATGTTGTGTGTGCCGAAGACGACGTCGACCCACGGTGCTCGGGACAGCACCGTGTCCTTGTCCTTCTGCGCGAGGCAGCCGCCGACGGCGATCTGCATGCCGGGCCGATCGGACTTGACCGGGGCGAGGTGCGACAGGTTGCCGTACAGCTTGTTGTCGGCGTTCTCCCGGATCGCGCAAGTGTTGAAGACGACGAGATCGGCGGGGTCGTCATCACCCGCGCGCACGTACCCGGCGTCCTCGAGCAGACCGGCGATGCGCTCGGAATCGTGGACGTTCATCTGGCAGCCGTAGGTACGGACCTGATAACTGCGCGCGGCGGGTGCTGCCTGCTCAGGCCGATCCGACAACTCGATACTCACCCCTACGAGGGTACGGGGCGCACGCAAATCGACTCCCACAGGACACCGTGTTCCACGTCGGCCGATAGGGTGCCCCAATGACCGTTTCGCCGAGTAAGTCCGCGGACCCAGGGTCCCAGCCGATGATCGCGATGCGCGGGGTGCAGAAACACTTCGGGTCGTTGCACGTCCTCAAGGACATCGATCTCGAGGTCCCCGCCGGTCAGGTCGTGGTGGTCCTCGGACCGTCGGGCTCGGGCAAGTCCACCCTCTGCCGCACGATCAATCGCCTCGAGCCGATCGACGGCGGCGAGATCCTGGTCGAGGGGCAGGTGCTGCCCGCCGAGGGCAAGGACCTCGCCCGGCTCCGCGCCGACGTCGGAATGGTCTTCCAGTCCTTCAACCTGTTCTCGCACAAGACGATCCTCGAGAATGTCACGCTCGCGCCGATCAAGGTGCGCAAGAAGAGCAAGGACGAGGCCGGCAAGCGCGCCCTCGAACTGCTCGAGCGCGTCGGCATCGCCAGCCAGAAGGACAAGTACCCCGCCCAGCTCTCCGGCGGCCAGCAGCAGCGCGTGGCCATCGCCCGGTCGCTGGCGATGAACCCGAAGATCATGTTGTTCGACGAACCGACCTCGGCCCTCGACCCGGAGATGGTCAACGAGGTGCTCGACGTGATGGTGTCCCTCGCGAAAGAGGGCATGACGATGGTGGTCGTCACCCACGAGATGGGCTTCGCGCGCAAGGCCGCCGACCGCATCATCTTCATGGCCGACGGGGCGATCATCGAGGACTCCGATCCGGAGACGTTCTTCAGCAACCCGTCGACCGATCGCGCCCGGGACTTCCTCGGCAAGATCCTGGGGCACTGACATGACACAGCGAACCACCCGCCCGATGCGGACCGCGGGCCTGGTCCTCGCGGTCGGCGCCCTGCTCGCCACCGTGTTGTCCGCCTGCGGCAGCACCGAACCGCGCAATCTGCTCGACTCCATCCGCGAGGGATCGGTCGTGCTGGGCGTCAAGTTCGACCAGCCGGGTCTCGGTCTGTACGAACCCGACGGCAATGTCGAGGGTTTCGACGCCTCGGTGTCGCGCTATGTCGTCAACCACATCGCCGACGACCTCGGTGTCCCCCATCCCGAGGTCACCTGGCGCGAGACCCCCTCGGCGCGCCGCGAGGCGATGATCGACAACGGTGAGGTCGACCTGATCGCGGCCACGTACTCGATCAACGCGGCGCGCTCGAAGAAGGTGTCCTTCGGCGGTCCCTATCTCGTCACGTACCAGGGTCTGATGGTGCGTGCCGACGACAACACGATCGACGAACTCGCCGACCTCGACAAGGGCAAGAAGCTCTGCTCGGTGACCGGCTCGACACCGGCGCAGAACGTCAAGGCACAGCTGCCCGCGGTCCAGTTGCAGGAGTACGACTCCTACTCGGCCTGCGTCGAGGCGCTGCGTCGCGACAAGGTCGACGCGGTGACCACCGACGAGGCGATCCTCGCCGGCTACTCCAACTTCTGGGAGGGCGAGTTCAAGCTCGTCGAGATGACCTACCTCAAGGACGCCTGCGTGAAGGATGCCCTGAAGACCGCGGGCAGTCCGTTCTCCACCGAGCGCTACGGCGTGGGGCTGGCTCTGGACGACACGGCGTCGCAGAACGCCGTCAACACGGCACTCGACGCGATGCTCGCGCCTTCCGTCGACGGCGAGTCGGCCTGGAACGCCGCGCTGCGCGAGGCGCTCGGCAATCCCTACGTGGACGAGATCATCGCCCGCGCCGACCGTCCGGACTCGAAGTTCCCCTACCTGCCCGATCCCGGCGACCTCGACTTCCTCGACTCGCCCTCCACACCGTGCCCGCCCGGGCTGCAGTGAGCGACGGAGCTACCGATGAATGACGTCTCTCTGTGGGAGAGCATGGGTCCAGAGCTGTGGCCCGCCTTCTGGGTGACCATCCAGCTGACCTTCTACTCGGCGATCGGCTCGCTGGTGTGGGGCACGATCCTCGCGGCCATGCGGGTCTCCCCGGTGCCGGTGATGCGCGGCTTCGCCGAGGTCTACGTGAACATCGTCCGCAACACGCCGCTGACACTCGTGGTGCTGTTCTGTGCGATCGGCCTGTACCAGAACCTGGGCCTGACCTTCGCGCCGACGATCGAGTCGAACAACTTCTGGCTCGCCGTCCTCGCCTTCGTGCTGTACACCTCGACGTTCGTCTGTGAGACGCTGCGCTCCGGCTTCAACACGGTCCCGCTCGGGCAGGCCGAAGCCGCTCGCTCCCTCGGCCTCTCGTTCACGCAGGTCTTCGGGGTCATCGTGCTGCCGCAGGCGATCCGGTCGGTGATCGGTCCGCTGGGCAGCGTCCTGATCGCGCTCACCAAGAACACGACGGTCGCCTCGGTGATCGGCGTCGCCGAGGCGGCGGCTCTGATGAAGACCGAGATCGAGACCTACTCCGACCAGCTGTTCGTCATCTTCGGCGTCATCGCGGCGGGATTCATGATCATCACACTCAGCGAGGGTGCCGTCTTCGGCTACCTCGCCAAGCGACTGGCGGTGAAACGATGAGCGCTGACTCGACCGTCCTCTACGACGCCCCGGGACCACGCGCCCGCACCCGGAACCGCTTGCTGGCGATCGCGTTCATCGCGGTCCTGGCCGCGATCGCGATCTACGTGATCGCCGTCCTCGCCGCCAACGAACAGTTCACCGCCGAGAAGTGGTCGCCGTTCGTCACGTGGAGCACGTGGACCGGCTACATCCTGCCGGGCCTGTGGCGGACCCTCGCGGCCGCGGCGGTCTCGATCGTGCTGTCGCTGTTGCTCGGTGCGGTCCTCGGTATCGGCCGACTCTCCGATCACCTGTGGGTACGCACCATCGCGGGCCTGTTCGTCGAGGTGTTCCGCGCCATCCCGGTGCTGATCCTGATGGTGTTCACCTGGTTCCTGTTCGCGATCTACGGGATCTTCCCGTCGTCCTTCCTGGCGTTCGCGGCGGTGGTCACCGGACTCACCCTGTACAACGGGTCGGTCATGGCCGAGATCCTGCGATCCGGTATCAACTCACTGCCCAAGGGACAGACCGAGGCGTCGATGGCACTGGGTCTGCGCAAGAGCCAGATGATGCGCATCATCCTTCTGCCACAGGCGATCACGGCGATGATGCCCGCGTTGATCTCGCAGATGGTCGTGGCACTGAAGGACAGTGCGCTGGGCTACATCATCGGTTACTCCGAGGTGGTCCGCAGCGGCCTGCTCTCGGCGTCGCGCTACGGCAACTACATCCCGGCGCTGATCGTCGTGGCCATCATCATGATCCTGATCAACTTCGGGCTCTCGACCTTCGCCACCAGCCTCGAACGCCGGCTCCGGCAGGGGCGCCGGTCGTCCGCACCGCCCGCGGATCCGGAAGAGACCGAACTCGCTGCGTCGGAGAACCTGCCGACCGGCAGGTGACACCCGCACGATCGTCGTGTGGGGGCGCTCAGCCGCTACGCAGCTCGCTGAGCGCCTCCCCCACGACGTCGAACGCCAGGGACTGGGAATAGCCGCGCCGCACCAGCATTCCGACGAGACGTCGCATCGCCTTGTCGCGTTCGGCGCGATCCTCGGCTATCCGGTCGACGACCGAGGGCGTGAGTTTGCGCACGACCAGACCCGACGCGATCTCACGTTCGTCGTCGGGGTCGATGTCGGCGAGGGCCTCGGCGATGATCGACTCGTCGATGCCCTTGGTGCGGAGCTCGTGTCGTAACGCGACGCGTCCCTTACCGGAGTTGAGGTGGCGGGAGCGTACCCACTCGGAGGCGAACTCCTCGTCGTCGAGGAGGTTGTGTTGCTCCAGGCGCGCCATCACGTCGTCGACCGCGTCGGGTTCGAAACCCTTGCGCGTCAATCGCTCTCGCATCTCCTGGCGTGAACGCGCACGAACCCCGAGCAGTCGGAGCGCCGAGTCCCATGCACTGGGTCCCTTACGGTCGGGATCGTTGTCCCGCCGTGTGCGCGTCTGCCCGGGGTCCGTTGCCTCGCTCACGGTCTACCTGAACTCGCCTTCGATGTCAGAATTCGACTGGGGCGGGGGCGATGTCGTCGGCGTCGACGGTGGCGCCGATGCCCAGCTTCTCTTTGATCTTCTTCTCGATCTCGTCGCGGATGTCGACGTTCTCGAGCAGGAACTTGCGCGCGTTCTCCTTGCCCTGGCCGAGTTGATCGCCCTCGTAGGTGAACCACGAACCGGACTTGCGGATGAAGCCCTCCGCGACACCCATGTCGATCAGCGAGCCCTCCTTGCTGATGCCCTGGCCGTAGAGGATGTCGAACTCGGCCTGCTTGAACGGCGGTGCGACCTTGTTCTTGACGACCTTGACGCGTGTGCGGTTACCGACCGCGTCGGTCCCGTCCTTGAGGGTCTCGATCCGGCGGACGTCGAGGCGCACCGACGAGTAGAACTTCAGCGCCTTTCCGCCCGTGGTGGTCTCGGGCGATCCGAACATGACGCCGATCTTCTCGCGCAGCTGGTTGATGAAGATCGCGGTGGTCTTCGACTGGTTCAGCGCGGAGGTCATCTTCCGCAGGGCCTGGCTCATCAGGCGGGCCTGCAGACCGACGTGGCTGTCGCCCATCTCGCCCTCGATCTCGGCCTTGGGGACCAGCGCGGCCACCGAGTCGATGACCAGGATGTCGAGCGCGCCCGATCGGATCAGCATGTCCGCGATCTCGAGCGCCTGCTCACCGGTGTCGGGCTGGGACACCAGCAGCGCGTCGGTGTCGACGCCGAGTTTGGCGGCGTAGTCGGGATCGAGTGCGTGCTCGGCGTCGATGAACGCGGCGATGCCGCCCTGCGCCTGGGCGTTGGCGACGGCGTGCAGGGCGACGGTCGTCTTACCCGAGGACTCCGGACCGTAGATCTCCACGACGCGGCCGCGGGGCAGTCCGCCGATACCGAGGGCGACGTCGAGCGCGATGGACCCGGTGGGGATGATCTCGATCGGCTGACGGGTCTCCTCGCCGAGCCGCATCACCGAACCCTTGCCGAAGTTCTTGTCGATCTGCGCGAGGGCGAGGTCGAGAGCCTTCTCGCGGTCTTGGGGCGCAGGTGCCATGGGAGTTCTCCTCGGTTGTGAGCCGGATTTCCGGCGGGCGGTCTGTGCGGTCCGGGCGTTCATGTGATGAAAGTAGCCGGTGGGTCCGACAACTCTTCAGACGCAGACTCGGCCCGTGTGGTTCCGTCTGATTTCACCTCTGGGCACCAGGATGAACGAACACCTGTTCGATGGCAAGTGTGACACGCGGTGGCGTGTCACCAGCGATGGCGCGGTACGTCGAAGTCGCGACAGATCGCGATCCAGACATCGCGCGGGTCGACCCCGTCGTCGATCGCCTGGGCACCCGTGCGACCGCCGACCTCGATCAGGATGTGATCGGACAGGATCGAATCCGCCGAGGGCACACCGAATTCGGTGGTCATCAACTCGGTGAACTCGGTCAGACGCACGGGTCCAGCCTAGGTGACGACGCCAGGACGCGACGCGCGACCGCCACCGGGTCGACGACGTCGGCCACCGACTCCCCGATCGCACCCGCCGCGCGTGCATGTGCCGGATTGTCCAGGACGGCCCGCACGGCGTCGGCAACGGCGTCCGCGGTGACCGGACGCACCACCTGCCCCGCGCCGGCTCGTCGGATCCGGGCGGCGAGCTCCCACTGGTCACCCCCGCCGGGCACCGCGACGACCGGCACCGACGCGAGCATCGCCTTGGCGAGGATCCCGTGCCCCGAGCCACAGATCAGCAGGTCGGCGTGCGCGAGCACCTCGTCCTGCCGGCCCGGCCCCGCCGTGATCAGTTCCCCGCGGAAGCGGGCGAGATCAGCCCCGTCGGGGTCGCGGAGCCCCGAGACCACCACCCGCACGGTCCGGCCCAGTGTGTCCGGCGACAGGGCTTCGAGAGCCGCGCCGAGCATGTCGGCGGCGCCGGTCTGCGCGGTCGACGGGGCGACGACGGCGAGGGGGTGATCGCCGGTAGGCACGGTGAAGTGATCGTCGGTGGGCTCCCACCCCAGAGGTCCGACGAGATGCGCGTCGGTCGGCCAGTCGGGGCGCGGGACCTCGAGGCCGGGAAGGGTGGCGATGAGTCGCGCCGCCGGTTCCGCGTCGACGTCACCCAGCCCGATCGTCCGCCGCGCAGCGTCCCGCTGCCGCACGCCCTGGCGGATCGACGACGCGGTGGCGGCGCGCATCAGCGTGTCGCGCAGCCGACCCCCGACGCCGCGACCCGGTTCGAGCCCGGACCCGATCGGCGGTAGTCCCCGGGACGGCCGGTACAGCGGATGCGGCGACAGCTCGATCCAGGGCAGCCCACACAGTTGAGCCGCCCAGCCGCCGCCCACCGTGATGACGTCGGAGATGACGAGTTGGGTCCCGGCCGCACGCAGCGGCCCGACGAGCTGCTGGGCCATGCGCGCGGCGCGGGCACTCAGCTTGGCTCCGGCGTCGGAATCGTCGTCGGAGTCCTCGGCGCGAAGCCCCGGGAGATCGGCGATGTCGATCCCCCGGCGACGCGCGGCCTCCGACCATGCGAGAGAGGTGAACACGACCGGTGTGTCACCGGCGGAGCGGAACCGCTCGGCCAGCGCGAATGCCGGGAAGGCATGCCCGGCGTCGGAGCCCGCGACGATCGCGACGCGCACGGGTTCGTCGTGCACGCGTGCGCGATCTGTCAGTTCTGCTGGGGCGGCTCGGTGGTCGGCGGCGCGGACTGGGTCGCCGGCTTCTGCAGACCCGGTGCGGTCGTCCCGGCGGCGGGCAGCGCGTCACCGCGCATGCTCGCGCGGATCTGTTCGAGACGAGAATGTCCGGCCATCTGCACGCCGGCCTGCTCGACCTCCTGCATGCGGCCCTGCACGGAGTTCTTGGCCAGCTCCGCCGAACCGAGCGCGTTCGCGTAGCGTCGTTCGATCTTGTCGCGGACCTGGTCGAGGCTCGGCGTGTTGCCGGGCACCGACAGCTCGCTCATCTGGTTGAGCGACGCCGAGACCTGCTCCTGCATCTTCGCCTGCTCGAGTTGACTGAGCAGCTTCGAACGCTCGGACAGCTTCTGCTGCAGGATCATCGCGTTGCGCTCGACGGCCTTCTTGGCCTGATCGGCCGCCTGGAGCGACTGGTCGTGCAAGGACTTGAGGTCCTCCACGCTCTGCTCGGCGGTCACCAGCTGGGCCGCGAACGCCTCGGCAGCGTTGGTGTATTCGGTCGCCTTCTGGGTGTCACCGGCCGCGGCGGCCTGATCGGCCAGCGTCAGCGCCTGGCGGGTGTTCGCCTGCAGCCGCTCGACGTCCTCGAGTTGCCGGTTCAGCTTCATCTCGAGCTGACGCTGGTTGCCGATCACCGAGGCCGCCTGCTGCGAGAGCGCCTGGTGCTGGCGCTGGGCGTCCTCGATCGCCTGCTGGATCTGGACCTTCGGGTCAGCGTGCTCGTCGATCTTCGCGTTGCCGAGTGCTGTGAGGTAGCGCCACAACTTCACGAACGGGTTCGCCATGCTCGTCGTACTCCATTCAGGGGTCTGAGAACTCTGGTGACCAATCTAGCGTCTGCGAGTCCGGTGTTGAGTCGGTGTCGTTCAGACGGTGCGGGTCAGGCAGCCGCGAGAGCCGTGGCCTCCCGGCGGCCGGCGGGAGCCGGGATCACGACCTTGGTCGCGGTCAGTCCGGCCTCGGTGGCCTCCACGCCG
The DNA here is from genome assembly GCF_025143765.1 of Gordonia sp. p3-SID1431. Lineage (NCBI taxonomy): Bacteria > Bacillati > Actinomycetota > Actinomycetes > Mycobacteriales > Gordoniaceae > Gordonia > Gordonia sp. p3-SID1431. The sequence goes on along the minus strand of NZ_JAMBDT010000021.1, from coordinate 29,571 downwards.
TCGCCCATCGGCTCGGCGCCGACCACGACGGGTTCGGCACCGGCCGGACGCATTGCGCTGCCGACTTCGAGGAGCAGGTCGGCGATCTCGACGTCGAGCGCGTCGCAGATCGCGGCGAGCAGTTCGCTCGACGCCTCCTTCTGACCGCGTTCGACTTCCGAGAGGTAGCCCAGACTCACCCGCGCACCGGTGGACACCTCGCGCAGGGTCCGGCCCTGCTGCGTCCGGACCCGACGCAGGCTGTCGCCGAGCGCCTCGCGTAAGAGCATCGCCATCGAGTCTCCTCCCTACTGAACGTCTCGGCCCAACTGAACTGCTCGGCGCCCACCGAACCGGCGGCGCGCCTGCTGCCCTACCCAACGCTTCGCGGTCCCGACGGGTTCCCCGCGGCACCGGCGGCGTCGGCACCCACGGTCGGGGCAGCACCGTCTGATCGACGATAGTCGAAGTCAGTGACCGCCGCCGGTTCCTCCCACAGCACGTCCGCGCGGTGCCACCGGCCGGGGTGCGGTCTCATCGCGATCGGACCGGACCTTGACCGCCTGCCAGGTGTAGTCCAGACCCGTGTAGATCGTCACCACCACCGCCAGTCCCATCAGGATGTCGGCGGCGAGCTGCCACGGTCCGCCGAGCGGGAGGAGGTACAGACCGATGGCGAGCGCCTGCAGCAGCGTCTTGAGCTTGCCGCCGCGGCTGGCCGGGATGACCTTGTGCCGCAACACCCAGAAACGCAGCGCCGTCACCCACACCTCGCGGGCGACGATCACCACGGTGACCCACCACGGCAGGATGCCGAGGATCGACAGCCCGACGAGGGCACCGCCGATGAGGGCCTTGTCCGCGATGGGGTCGGCCAGCTTCCCGAAGTCGGTGATCAGGCCGCGCTGCCGGGCGATCATCCCGTCGTACCGGTCGGTCAGCGCCGCGACCCCGAAGACGATCGTGGCGATCGTGCGCCACAGCGTCGACTCGCCCGACTCCATGAACAGCGCGACCAGGAACACCGGCACCAGGACGATCCGGAACACCGTGAGCGCATTGGCGATGTTGACCACCGGCACCGGGTCCACCGGGTCGGTGATGTGGTCGGGCCCGCGGCCCACATTGGCGATGCCGTTCTCTTCGACGGCGCGCCGGATCCGGTCGGTCATGAGCTCGCTCCTGACCGCGGCGTCGTGCCGCAGTTCAGGGCAGTCCTCAAGTACACGCCCATCAGGGTATCGGCAGTCCCGGCGAACGACGTGCACAGGTCGCCCCATCGCAGAGACTAAGCTGAATTCCCATGTCCCCCGCCGATCACGTCGTCATCCGTCGTGCGCGCACCTCCGACGTCCCGCGGATCAAAGAACTGATCGACCAGTACGCCGGGAAAATCCTCCTCGAGAAGAACCTCGTCACGCTCTACGAGTCCGTCCAGGAGTTCTGGGTCGCCGACGTCGACGGCCTGGTCGTCGGTTGTGGTGCGCTGCATGTGCTCTGGGCCGATCTCGGCGAGGTCCGCACGGTCGCCGTCGACAACGCCCACGCCGGGCGCGGCATCGGCCACCTCCTCGTCGACCGGCTCATGGCGGTCGCCCGCGAACTGCAGCTCTCGCGCGTCTTCGTGCTCACGTTCGAGACGGCCTTCTTCGCGCGGCACGGTTTCGCCGAGATCCAGGGCACCCCGGTCACGCGCGAGGTGTTCGAGGAGATGTGCCGGTCCTATGACACCGGCGTCGCAGAGTTTCTCGACCTCAGTTACGTCAAACCCAACACCCTGGGCAACACCCGGATGCTGGCAACCATCGAGCAGGAGTGACCATGCCGTTCTTCGCCGTGCAGTACACCTACCGCCCCGCCAAGGCCGCCCTGCGGGATCAGCACCGGCCATTGCACCGGGAGTGGCTCGCGGAAGAACATTCGGCGGGCAACGTGCTGATCGCCGGCCCCTATCCCGACGGGTCGGGCGCGCTCATCGTCATTCGCGCAGCCGACCTCGAGGCGGCCGAGGCATTCCTCGCCGACGACCCGTTCCAGGCGCATCAGGCCGTCGACGCCATCCGCATCGACGAGTGGACGCAGGTGTTCGGGCCGTTCCCTGGCTGATGCCACGTCCACCCGTCGGCGCCGGGGGGACGTGGACGGGTCAGGAATCCTCGGACTTCGGCGCCGGGGCGTCGGTCGTGTCGCCGGCGGATTCGACCTCCGGCGACTTCGCCATCCCGCGACTCTTGATCAGGCTGGCCACCGTGGTGATCACCAGGACACCGAGGATCACCGACAGCGACAGTCCGGTGGAGATCTCGGGGACGGCGACGTGCTCGCCACCGTTGATGAACGCCAGGGTGTTCTCGTGCAGGGCGTGGAGGACCAGCTTGACGCCGATGAAGGCCAAGATGATCGACAGGCCGATGGACAGGTACACCAGGCGGTCGAGCAGTCCGCCGATGAGGAAGAACAGCTGACGCAGACCCATCAGGGCGAACGCGTTGGCGGTGAAGACCAGGTAGGGCTCGGACGTGAGGCCGTAGATGGCCGGGATCGAGTCGAGCGCGAACAGTACGTCGGTAAAGCCGATGACGATGAGAACCATCAGCATCGGGGTCGCGAGGCGCTTGCCGTTGACGCGGGTGAACAGCTTGTCGCGGTCGTAGGAGTCGTGCGTGCGCAGGTAGCGCTTGACGAAGCGCTCGAGGCGCGTCTCGCGCTCCTCCTCGTGCTCGACCGGGTCGTCGCTCTCGCGGAGCAGCTTGACGGCGGTGAAGATCAGGAACGCGCCGAACAAGTAGAAGACCCAGCTGTAGGCGTTGATCGCGGCCGCACCGACGGCGATGAAGATGCCGCGCATGATGAGGGCCATCAGGATGCCGAGCAGCAGGACCTTCTGCTGGTACTCCTTGGGCACCGCGAACTTCGCCATGATGATGACGAAGACGAACAGGTTGTCCACCGACAGCGCCTTCTCGGTGACGTAACCGGCGAAGTACTCACCGCCGAAGGTCGAACCCCAGTTCCACCAGACGAACAGACCGAAGATGACGGCGAATCCGATGTAGATCGCCGACCAGATGCCCGACTCTTTGAGCGACGGCGCGTGGGGCACGCGCACGTGGGTGAAGAAGTCGAACGCGAACAGGGCGAGGATCACCGCACAGGTGATCAGCCATACGGACAGCGAAACATCCACTTGTAACCTCCAGCAGGCAGCATGAGCTGACGAGCCAGAGGTCTCTCCCACCGAACGGGGGCCGACGCTCCGGGTCAGGGCCGCGACGATGATCGGCATCGTTGCGAATCGTGACCGTATTGACGGAGACGCCGCTTTGGGGATACTCCCCTCATGGATCTCCGGCTACCTTATACAAACTGCAGGAAATCTGCAGAAACCGCAGGTCAGCGACCCGAGTCAGGTGCCGGAACTGTCCGTTTCGTCGCCGCCGCCGGTGATCGAGGCGATCACCCCCGCCAGATCGTCGGGCTTCACGAGCACCTCACGCGCCTTGGAGCCCTCGCTGGGGCCGACCACTCCGCGCGTCTCCATCAGGTCCATGAGACGGCCGGCCTTGGCGAACCCGACCCGCAGCTTGCGCTGCAGCATCGACGTCGACCCGAACTGGCTCGACACGACCAGTTCGATCGCCTGCAGGAGATCGTCGAGGTCGTTGCCGATGTCGCTGTCGATGTCCTTCTTGTCGCCCGCCTTCGCCGCGGTGACACCCTCGGTGTACTCCGGCTCGGCCTGCTCCTTGGAGAAATCGACGACCGCGGCGATCTCCTCGTCGGTGATGTAGGCACCCTGCATGCGGATCGGCTTGTTGGCGCCCATCGGGAGGAACAGGCCGTCGCCCATGCCGATCAGCTTCTCGGCACCCGGCTGATCCAGGATGACGCGTGAGTCGGTCAGCGACGACGTCGCGAACGCCAGCCGCGACGGCACGTTGGTCTTGATCAGACCGGTGACGACATCGACCGACGGACGCTGCGTCGCGAGCACCAGATGGATGCCGGCGGCGCGCGCCTTCTGGGTGATCCGCACGATCGCGTCCTCGACGTCGCGGGGCGCGGTCATCATCAGGTCGGCGAGCTCGTCGACGATGGCCAAGATGTACGGATACGGCTTGTAGACGCGTTCGCTGCCCAGCGGGGCGGTGATGTCTCCCGACCGGACCTTCGAGTTGAAGTCGTCGATGTGGCGCACCCGCGACGCCTTCATGTCCTGATAGCGCTGCTCCATCTCCTCGACGAGCCAGGCGAGTGCGGCGGCGGCCTTCTTCGGTTGCGTGATGATCGGCGTGATGAGGTGCGGGATCCCCTCGTACGGGGTGAGCTCGACCATCTTCGGGTCGATCAGGATCATCCGCACCTGCTCCGGTGTCGCACGGCTGAGCAGCGACACGAGCATCGAGTTGACGAAGCTCGACTTGCCCGAGCCGGTCGACCCCGCGACCAGCAGGTGCGGCATCTTCGCCAGGTTGGCGCTGACGAAATCTCCCTCGATGTCCTTGCCGAGCCCGATCACCAACGGATGCTTGTCCTTCCGGGTCGACGGCGAATTCAGCACGTCGGCCAGGCGAACCATCTCACGGTCGGAATTGGGGACCTCGATACCGACCGCGGACTTGCCGGGGATCGGCGCGAGCAGGCGCACGTTGTCCGTTGCCGCGGCGTAGGCGATGTTGCGTTGCAGCGCGGTGATCTTCTCGACCTTCACGCCCGGGCCGAGTTCGATCTCGTATCGCGTGACGGTCGGCCCGCGGGTGTATCCGGTGACCGCGGCGTCGATCTTGAACTGCTCCAGCACGCCGGTCATCCGGTCGATCATGTCGTCGTTGGCGCTGCTGCCCATCTTCGGCGGATCGCCCTCGAGGAGAAGGTCGGCGGGCGGCAGGCGATAGTCCCCGTCCGCGGTGGGATCGGACGGGATGAACGCCTCGTCGTCCGACATCCCCTCGTCCGTCATCTCATCGTCGAGATCGGGTTCGTGCCGGGGCTCCGGTTCGGGTGCGGGACGCGGCGCGGATCGCGCGGTGGCCCGCCGGGCCGGGGTGGCGCGGGTACGGGAGCTCGGCGCGATCACCTCGGTGACCTGCTGGTCGGCATCCGCGAAGTTCTCGGTGACGGCCTCCTCGAGCGGGGCGACGTCGGCGACGTCGGCGGGCTTGCGCCGCGACGTCCGTCCCGAGGTCCGCGCCGGCGCCGAATCCGGCGGGTAGTTGTCGTACGGGTTCGACGAGTACGGCCGACGCCGGGACCGCGACTCGAGCGCACCGGAGTCCCAGGGATCCGACTCGGCGCTGTCGGTCTCGGTATCGGGGTCGTCGAAATCCGGATCGTCGTAGTTCTCGGCGTCGGCATCCCACTCGTCGTCGTCCCAGGGCGCGTCGTCGCCTCGTCCGACACCCAGCCCGAGGTAACCGGCGGCGGCGTCCACGACCTCGCGGACGGTTCGGCCGCTGAGGATGAGTACGCCGAATGCCATGCACAACAACAGGATCGGCACCGAGACCCACGCGGTGACGCCCGCGGTCAACGGTGTGCCCACCGCGAAGCCGACGAACCCGGCCGCGCCGGACCGTCCGGGGAGGTCGACCGGCGCACCGGCGACGAGGTGCATCAGACCGAGCAGCGGAAGGATCACCAGGAACCCACCCGACAGGTAGCGGCCGCGTCGCTCCGGGGCGGCCGGCCGTCGCATCAGGACCACTGCCAGCGCGAGGAGACCGACCGGCACGAGCACGGCTGCCGACCCGATGACCGCGCGGATGAGGGCCTCGATGAAGGCGCCCACCGGACCCGCCGCACCGAACCACACACTGGCGCCGACGAGCAGACCGAAGGCGAGGAGACCGAGTGCTGTCCCGTCCCGCCGATGGCTGTGACCGCCGGGCCGGGGTCGACCGTTGCCGTCGGACCCGTCGTCGAACTCCTCGAAGTCCGGGTCGGTGTCGTCGATGTCGTCGAACTCTCCGACGACTTCGGTGCGCGGTCCGCGGCCGACGCCCGAGCCCGCCCGGGCGGCGCTGCCGACGCCCCGCGCGAACAACGACCATCCGGCACCGATGCCCTTGCCCACCGCGGACGCCCCGGCCGCGGCGACGGAACGACGATGCAGGTCCACCGACTCCGCTGGTGCAGCGGACCGGGAACTCTTCCGCGATGCCCCGGCCTTCGACCTCGTCGAGGCACCGGCGCCCGTCTGACGACGCGAACCACCGCTCTTCGAACCGCCGCTCTTCGAACCGTCACCCGTCGAGCGGCGAGCGGCGGTCGAACTCCCTCGAGCCGAACTCGCCCGCCCCGAACCACCGCGTGCGGATCCACCGCGCGTGGAACCAGCAGCGCCGCGCGCGGAGGACGCGCGTGTACCCGTGCTTGCCTTCGAAGCCATACCGACAGACTAGTGGGCAGCGGTCACATCAGTCACACGGGCAACACAGACAACGAATGCGTGTCGAAGTTGTGATCGCTCAGAGGCCGCGCGAACTCTCGCGGACGCCCGTGATCGCGGCGGCGTCGCCGGCGAATGTGACGTCGACCGGTGTACGGCCGAACGCGAACAGCACCAGCTCACCGACGCGACCGGTCACGATGACGTCGTCACCCGATCCCGCCGTCACCAGATCCTCGCCGTCCGGGGTGCGCAGGGTCACGCGGGCCGGGACCTTCTTGAGCGTCATCCGGCCCATCGACTTGGCCGGCGTTCGCAACTCCGCCTCGAGTTCGGGGGCCAGCGACCGGGGCGTCCACGGCCCGTCGGGGTCGGCGCCGCCACGCAGGACGTCTTCGTGGTGGACGAACATCTCGGCGAGGTTGGCGAATCGGTCGATCAGCTTGAACGGCGAGTAGACCGGCGGTCCGGAGGCGAGCAACGCGAGTTGGGCATCCCAGTCCTTCGACGTCGCCTGGGTCCGCACCTTCTCGGTGTGGCCGGCGAAAGCCGGGATGACGATGCCCGGCCCGGTGTCGGGGCGTCGTTCCCGGACCACCAGATGCGCCAACAGATCGCGGGTGGTCCAGCCCTCACACAAGGTGGGCGCGTCGGGGCCCACCTTTCGAAGGGTCTCGACGAGGGCTGCTCTTTCCTTCTGCGCTCCGGTCACACGACCACGGTAGCGACAAAACCGTGGTCTCGTTCCTCGGCGCCGGTCAGTCCCCGACCGCGATGACCGTCGGCACGATCATCGGACGGCGACGATAGGCGGTCGACACCCAGCGTCCGACCGCACGGCGAATCCCCTGGGCGATCCGGTGCGTGTCGGAGACACCCTCGGCCGCCAGCGAATCCAGCGTCTGGTTGACGATGTCCGCCGCTTCCTTGAGCGCGTCCGGGTCGTCGGAGAAGCCGCGTCCGGAGACCTCGGGTGTGCTCACCGCACGGCCGGTGGTCACGTCCACGGCGACGGTGATGGCGATGAAGCCACCCTCCCCCAGCACGAGCCGTTCGGAGAGCGTCGACTCCCCCACGTCGCCGACCGAGAGGCCGTCGACGTAGACGTGCCCGACCGGAACCCGTCCGACGATGTCGGCGCGACCGTCGACGAGGTCGACCACCACGCCGTCCTCGGCGAGGACGACCCGGTCCTCGGGCACACCGGTCGCGACCGCGAGCGCGGCGTTGGCGCGCAGGTGCCGCCATTCGCCGTGCACGGGCATCGCATTCGAGGGGCGCACCGCGTTGTAGAGGTAGAGCAGCTCACCGGCCGAGGCGTGGCCCGAGACATGGACCTTCGCGCTCTGCTGGGTGATGACGGTCGCGCCGCGCTTGGCCAGCCCGTTGACGACGGCGAACACCGAGTTCTCGTTGCCGGGGATGAGCGAGGACGCCAGCACGACGAGGTCGTCGGCCCGGATGTTGATCTGCCGGTGCTCCCCGCGCGCCATCCGGGAGAGCGCGGACAGCGGCTCGCCCTGCGAGCCGGTGGAGATCAGCACGACGCGGTGGTCGGGCAGGGTTGCCGCGGTGTCGAGATCGACGACGACGCCGTCGGGTACCGAGAGGTAGCCGAGATCCTGCGCGATCTGCATGTTGCGCACCATCGAACGGCCGACGAAGGTGACCCGCCGATTGTGGGTGTGCGCCACGTCGATGATCTGCTGGATGCGATGGACGTGGCTCGCGAACGACGCCACGATGACCCGCTGTGTGGCCTTGCCGATGACCTGGTCGAGCACCCCGCCGATCTGGCGTTCCGGGGTCACGAAACCGGGCACCTCGGCGTTGGTCGAGTCCACCAGGAACAGGTCGACGCCCTCGTCGCCGAGGCGGCTGAACCCGGCGAGGTCGGTGAGGCGACCGTCGAGGGGCAGCTGGTCGAGCTTGATGTCGCCGGTGTGCAGCACAACGCCGGCGGAGGTCCGGATCGCGACGGCCAGGGCGTCCGGGATCGAGTGGTTGACGGCGAAGTACTCGCACTCGAACGGCCCGTGCGAGGTCTTCTGACCTTCGACGACCTCGACGAGCTTGGGCCGCAGGCGATGCTCGCGACACTTGGCCTCGACCAGGGCGAGCGTGAACTTCGCGCCGATCACCGGGATGTCGCTGCGTAGCCGGAGCAGGAACGGCAGAGCGCCGATGTGGTCCTCGTGGCCGTGGGTCAGGATCACCGCGTCGACGTCGTCCATGCGGTCTTCGATGTAGCGGAAGTCCGGCAGGATCAGGTCGACGCCCGGTTGGGCGTCCTCGGGGAAGAGCACACCGCAGTCGACGATCAGCAGACGGCCGTTGTACTCGAAGACGGTCATGTTGCGGCCGATCTCGCCGATGCCGCCGAGCGCCACCACGCGCAGACCGCCCTTGGGCAGTCGGCGGGGTGTGCCCAGTCGGTCCACGGGGGCCGGGGTCGCCGGTTCGGGCCGGCGGCCGCCGCGGGCGTCGCCGCGCTCGTGGCGGGGGCGACGGGTGTTCGACGCGGGACTCGCCGGACGCTTGGCCGCATGCTTCGGCGAGTTCGCGTCGGACTTCGGCTCCGATGATCCGGTCCGCTCGGCTCGCGCGCGCCGGGGTTCCCGTGCCTTCGAGGTCACCTCGACGGGCTCGGCGGACGGGGTGGGCTCGGCGGGCGGGGTCGGCTCGGCGGGGGGCGGACCCGGCGGGCCGGCCTTGCGGGCGGCAGCCCGGCGTCGGGTCCGGGGGCGGACGGTGCCGGCGGTGTCGTTGCCGGTGGTGTCGTTGTCGGTCATCAGATCAGCACACCCGCCGCGCGCAGATCCACGATCAGTTCCTCGATCTGCGCCGGGTTCGCGGGCACCTGCGGCAGGCGCGGGTCGCCGACCTCCAGCCCGAGGATGCGCAGTGCCGCCTTCACCATCGTGACCCCGCCGAGGCGCCCCATGGCGTTGACCAGCGGCAGCATCGAGGTGTTGATCGCGCGGGCGGTCGGCAGATCGCCCTTCTCGACAGCGATCTGCATGTCGCGCAGGCGATCCGGGACGAGGTGGCCGATAACGCTGACATAACCGGTCGCGCCGATCGACAGCCACGGCAGGTTGAGTGCGTCCTCGCCGGACAGGTACTCCAGGCTGGTGCTGGCGATCAGGCCGGCCGCCGAGTGCAGGTCGCCCTTGGCGTCCTTCACCCCGCGGATGTTGGGGTGTTCGGCCAGGGCGAGCATCGTCTCGTTCATGATCGGGACCACCGATCGCGGCGGGATGTCGTAGAGCAGCACCGGCAGCGCGGTGGCGTCGGCGACGGTCCGAAAGTGCGCGAGGAGCCCGGCCTGCGGCGGCTTCGAGTAGTACGGGGTCACCACGAGGAGCGCGTGCGCACCGATCTTCTCGGACTCGATCGCGAACCGGACGCTCTCGGCGGTGTCGTAACTGCCTGCGCCCTGGGTGATCCGGGCCCGGTCGCCCACCGCGTCGAGGACCACCCGCAGCAACTCGAGCTTCTCCGGCACGGTGGTGGTCGGCGATTCACCGGTGGTGCCGGACACGACCAGCCCGTCACATCCCTTGGCGACCAGATGGTCGGCGAGGACGGCGGCCTTGTCCAGATCGAGGCTTCCGTCCGGGCGGAAGGGGGTGACCATCGCAACCACGTTCGTCCCGAAGGGATGCTCGTGCAGCGGTTCCTGGACTGCGTTCATGGTGCTCAAGGCTACCGCCTCCCTGTTGGTGACGATCCTCACCCTTCCAGCACGAATGGTGAGGTGGCGACCTCGGTCCCGTCGGCCAGGGTGCCGATCTCGAAATCGCCGAACACGGTGGGCGCCACCCGCATCAACTGGCGTAGACACTCCACCGCGAGCTGGCGGATCTCGACGTCGGCGTGCTCGGTGGCGCGCATGCCGACGAAGTGCCGCCAGGCGCGATGGTTGCCGGTGACGACGATCTTTGTCTCGGTGGCGTTCGGCAGTACGGAGCGAGCGGCCTGACGTGCCTGTTTCCGACGCAGGATGGCGTTGGGGACGTCGGCGAACTTCGCCTCCAGCGCCGCGAGGAGCTCGGTGTAGGCCGCCCGGCTCGCGTCGGTCGCCGCGGTGAAGAGGTCCTCGAGCTCCGGGTCGCCCACGATCGCCGGCGGCGCCACGACGTTGGAGTCGTGCTCGGGCACGAACCGCTGGGACAGTTGCGAGTACGAGAAGTGGCGGTGCCGGATCAGTTCGTGGGTGCACGAGCGGGAGATGCCGCTGATGTAGAACGTCACCGATGCGTGTTCGAGCAGCGACAGGTGCCCGACCTCGAGGATGTGCCGCAGGTAGCCGGCATTGGTGGCGGTACGCGGGTTCGGCTTGTCCCAGCTCTGGTAGCACGCCCGGCCGGCGAACTCGACCAACGCCTCACCGCCCTCGGCGTCGGTGCTCCACGGCACGTCTCCCGGCGGGGTGAACTGGGTCATCGCCACCATCTGCACCTTCAGCGGCACCAATTCGGACACGCATGTCTCCTGTCGTCCGTCGCGGCCACACGTCCGCGTGCCGCGCGGTATCCGATTCTCCCCCACCACGTGAGTACCGCACCGTCGGGCTCCGCCCGCGGTAGAGTCCCTGCAGGCGTGGGCGAGTACCCGGGGGTGGATGCGATGACGACGCGACGCGACTTCCTGCGCACGGGTGCGGTCGTGACCGGTGCGGCGCTCGCCTCCCCCGCCGTCGTCGCCCAGGGCGCGCCGCGGTCGCCCGGGCCCCCGTCGGCGGCAGTGTTCCGCCACGGCGTCGCGTCCGGCGACCCGCTCCCCGACGCCGTCGTCCTCTGGACCCGCATCACCCCGACCCCGGCTGCGACACCCGGTTCCGGCCTGGGGCCGCAGAGCCTCGTCCGCTGGGAGATCGCCCGGGACCCCGGCTTCGGCGCCGTCGTGGCCGCGGGCGAGGTGCGGACGTCCGCCGACTCCGACCATACGGTGAAGATCGACGCGTCGGGTCTGGCGCCGCGCACCTGGTACCACTACCGCTTCACGGTGCTGTCCGGACCCGCCACCGGCGCGGTGTCGCCCGTCGGTCGCACGTGCACCGCCCCCGCGACCGGTGCCGACGTCGCGAAGATCCGATTCGGCGTCGTGTCGTGTGCCAACTGGGAGGCCGGATACTTCGCCGCCTACCGGCATCTGGCCGCGCAGCCGGCACTCGACGCGGTGGTCCACCTGGGCGACTATTTCTACGAGTACGAGACCGGGCGATACACCGGCAAGACCGGAACCGTCCGGCCGCACGACCCCCGCCACGAGATCGTCACCCTGCGCGACTACCGGACACGCCACGCGCAGTACAAGACCGACCCCGACCTCGCCCGGCTGCACCGGGACCTGCCGTTCATCTGCATCTGGGACGACCACGAGTCGTCGAACGACTCGTGGTCGGGCGGGGCGGAGAACCATCAGGCGGGCGAGGGCTCCTGGGCCGCGCGGCGCACCGCCGCGCTTCGCGCGTACGCCGAGTGGATGCCGATCCGCCCCGCCGTCGACACCGCGGGCCGGCACCTGTTCCGCAGGCTCCGCTTCGGCCGTCTGCTCGAGTTGTCCATGCTGGATCTGCGCTCCTACCGCGACCTGCAGGTCAGCGCCCGGTCGGCGGCCATCGACGATCCCGCCCGCACGATCCTCGGCCGGGCACAGATGTCGTGGCTGACCAATGGACTCACGTCGTCGGAGACCCGCTGGAAGATCGTCGGCAACCCGGTGATGATCGCCCCGGTGCTGATCCCCCCGCTGGATCCGCAGACAACCGGCGCGGTCACCGCACTGCTCGGCATCCCGCGCGAGGGCATCCCGTACAACGCCGACCAGTGGGACGGTTACGCCGCCGATCGTCGACGTCTCCTCGAATCGCTGCGCCGCAATCGCGTCGACAACGTCGTCTTCATCACCGGTGACATCCACTCGTCGTGGGCGTGCGACATCCCGGCCGACCCGGCGAACTATCCCGGCGGCGGGAGTGTCGCAACGGAATTGGTCGGCACCTCGATCACGTCGACCAACATCGACGACATGCTGAACGTGCCCGCCAACACCGCCGGGGTCGCGGTGTCCTCGGCCTTCGCTGCCACGAACCACCACGTGCGCTGGAGCGAGTTCGACGCGCACGGGTATTCGGTCCTGACCGTGACGCCGGCGGCGACGCAGATGGACTGGTACTTCGTGCACGACAAGACGAATCCGCGCTCCGGCCAGTATTACGCGAAGTCCTACCGGGTCGCGAACGGCACCCAGCGGGTCGTCCCGGCGGGTGGGCCGGTCGACTAGCTGCCCGTCTCGACCTGATCCAGCAGCGCCGACAGCTTCGCGTGGGTGTCGGGCCAGCCGTGGACGGCGATCGACGTGATGCCCAGAGCCTTGACCGGGTAGTCGTTGCCGCCCTCGTCGAGCCGGTCACCGAAGAACAGGATGTCGCTGGTGCTGAGGCCGAGGATGTCCATCAACTTCAGTGCGCCGTAAGCTTTGTCGATGCCCTTCTTGGTGACGTCCACCGACGTCGAACCGCCGCTGCGCACCTCGAGGTCGGGAAGTCGCTCGGCGGCGTAGGCCCGCAGGGACTCCTTCTTAGCTCCGTCGGGGTCCCAGGCCGCCTTCGCGTCGACGGGCGCCTTCTGCCCCAGCGCGCTGAAGGTGATCTGGCTGCCGCGGTCCTCGAGGATGTCACCCCACGTCTCGCTCTCCCACAGACCCAGTTCTTTGGCGCCGGTCTCGAGCACGTCGAGCGTGCGCTGCTTCTCGTCGTCGGTGAGGAACTCCGCGTAGACCGTCTCCCAGTCGTTCCCGGACCACCGCACGTACTGCGTTCCGCACGTCGGCATGAGGTGGAGGTTGGCGACGCTGTCGAAGTTGCCGAGCCGCGCGAGAACCTGCTTCTCGAACTGGGTGAAGTTGCCGCCGGAGATGATGCAGCCCAGGCTCACGTCGAGCATCCGCCGCAACAGATCGACCATCTGGTCGTCGAGCGGGCTCTTCGACGGGGCCAGGGTGTCGTCGAGATCGAACATCACCAATCGGTAGTCGTTGCCCTCATACGACACGGTCATCGCTTCGTCTCCCATCGCTGTCGTGAACTTTCGATCCTCAGCATCGCATCACTCGGGGTGAGTCACGCGACGTGCAGCACCCGTTGCAGGTCGGGCGCCAGGTCGCCGCGTCCGGACACGACGACATCGTCGAGGTCCTGCCAGCCGGCGAAGCTCCGCAGATCCGCGGACAGCCGTTCGGCGACGAGGCCTCGGGAACGACCCGGCTCGCAGTAGGCCCCGAGCACCTGCAGGGTGCGGTTCTTGCGGTCGGCCTTCAGGTCCACGCGCGCGGCGATGTCGGTGCCCAGCAGATACGGCAGCACGTAATAGCCGTGCACGCGTTTGTGTTCGGGCACATAGATCTCGATGCGGTAGTGGAAGTCGAAGAGTCGTTCGGCGCGGGGGCGGAAGAACACGAGCGGGTCGAACGGCGACAGGATCGCCGAGGCGTCGACGCGCCGCGGAATCACTGCGCCGGCGGCCAGGTAGGCCGGGTCGCGCCAGCCGTCCACGGAGATCTCCTGCAGCCCACCGTCCTCGACGAGTTCGGCGACCGCCGGCCGCGCGTCGGCCGGCCGGAGCCGGTAGTAGTCGGCCAGATCGGCCACGGTGGCGACACCGAGCGCCTGGGCGGCACGGCTGACGAGTTCACGGTGCGCCTGCCCACGGTCGGGTCGCAGCGCGACGATGTCCGCGCCGACGATCCGTTCGGTGAGGTCGTAGTGCCGCACGAAGTTCCCGTTGCGGACCGCCGACAGGTCACCGGCGGCGAACATGGCCTCGCACAGGTGCTTGACCTCACCGCGCTGCCACCAGCTCCCGGCTGCACCGGGTTCACGTTCGATGCCCAGTTCCGCTTCGATGGCACGGGGCGTGGTCGCGCCGACTGCCTCGATCACGGCCCGGATGTCGCCGACCAGAGAACGGTTGCGACGCATCACGTCTCGCGTGTGCCGATACCGACCGTCGGCGAAGTCGTCCATCCGCCATCGGAAGAGGGGCCAGTCGGGTACCGGGATCAGCGCCGCTTCGTGGGCCCAGTACTCGACGAGTAGCCGCCGACCGCGCCCGGGCTGCCACGCGGCGCGGTGCAACAGGTCGGGATCGTAGGCACCCAAGCGAGAGAACAGCGGCATGAAGTGCGCACGCGCGGCGATGTTGACCGAGTCCATCTGCAGCAGCCGCGTCCGGCCGACGACGCGCTTCAGGTGTGCCATGGTGGGCGCGGCGGCGGGCCGGCGGTCGGTGAAACCCTGTGCGGCGAGCGCGATTCGACGCGCCTGCGCGATCGAGAGACGATCCGGCGCCATCAGCCCTGCCGAGCGCGCCGATAGTCGACGAAGCGGTACCCGATGCCGCTCGTCGAGGTCTGCCACTCACCGCGATGTGCCAAAGCCCACTCGTCGGTGATCTCCGGGGCGAACGCGTCGGCGCCGTCGACCTCGACGTCGATCTCCGTGACACACAGTTCGGTGGCGAATTCCATTGCCAAGCGGTAGATCTCGCCGCCGCCGATGATTCCGACCCGTTCGCCACCGGCCAGCTCGAGCGCCTCGGCGACCGATCCCGCGACCGACGCGCCGTCGGCCGACCAGCTCGCGTCGCGGGTGACGACCACATTGGCGCGACCGGGCAGCGGCCGAAATCGCGGCGGCAGCGAATCCCATGTCTTGCGGCCCATGACAACCGGGTGCCCGACCGTCAGTTCCTTGAACCGCGCCACATCTTCGGGGACCCGCCACGGGATCGTGTTGTCCCGGCCGATCGCCCCGCCGCGTCCCTGCGCCCAGACCAGGCGCACCTCACGCGAGCCCTCCCCCGCGGGGCCCGACGTCACACCGCCACCGGGGCTTTGATCCCTTGATGGGACCGGTAGTCGACGATGGCGATGTCGTCGTACTCGTAGTCGAAGATCGAATCCCGCTTGCGCAGTTCGAGTTTCGGGTACGGATACGGGTCGCGTGACAGTTGCAGCGTCACCTGCTCGACGTGGTTGTCGTAGATGTGGCAGTCGCCGCCGGTCCACACGAACTCGCCGACCTCGAGGCCCGCCTGCTGGGCCATCATGTGCGTCAGCAGCGCATACGACGCGATGTTGAACGGCACGCCGAGGAACAGGTCGGCGCTGCGCTGGTACAGCTGGCACGACAGTTTGCCGTCGGCGACATAGAACTGGAAGAACGCGTGGCAGGGTGGCAGTGCCATCTGCGGGATGTCCCCCACGTTCCATGCGGACACGATGTTCCGGCGCGAATCGGGGTTGGTCCTGAGCAGGTCGAGGGCGGCCGCGATCTGGTCGATGTGCTCGCCGGACGGGGTCGGCCAGCTCCGCCACTGCACGCCGTAGACGGGTCCGAGTTCACCGTTCTCGTCGGCCCACTCGTCCCAGATGCTCACCCCGCGCTCCTGCAGCCACCGCACATTCGAGTCGCCGCGCAGAAACCACAGCAACTCGTAGACGATCGACTTCAGATGCACCTTCTTGGTGGTGATCAGCGGGAAACCCTCGGCGAGGTCGTAGCGCAACTGCCTGCCGAAGAGGCTGCGCGTCCCGGTGCCGGTGCGGTCGGCCTTCGGTGTCCCGGTCTCCATGACGAGGCTCAGCAGGTCCTCGTACGGAGTCGGGATGGTCCCGGTCGATGACATGTCGCGGATGGCCGTGCTCACGGGTGCCAGTCTAGGCAAAGCACCAGTCGCACTGCCGGGCGCACGACACGACCCCGACGGGGCCTGTGACGGCTGTGACTCGTGTGATCCGAGCGGTAGGCTCCTCCCCGTGGCCACCCGCAGCACCACCCGCGCCAATCGGTACGCCAAGCGTCGTCGCAAGCGTGTCGCGGCCCGCGACAACGACCTCACCGACGCCCAGTGGCTCGCGCTGCAGGAGGCCTGGGGTGGGTGCGCGTACTGCGGCGCGGTGGGCGTCGCCCTCCAGCGTGACTGCATGTTGGCCATCTCCCGCGGCGGCCGGTACACCGTCGCCAACGTCGTGCCGTGCTGCGGTTCGTGCAATGCGAGCAAGTGCAATTCCGAGGTCACGACGTGGATGCGGCGTAAGAAGCTGGATGAGAAGGCGTTCCTGGTCCGGCAATTCGAGGTGAGCCGCGCGCTCGCCGCCGCCGTTGACCCGGCCGCCGGCCAGGACGAGTGATCAGCCGGCCCGCGCCACGCGTCGCACTCGGCCGGGTGTGGACCCGTTGACCCGCTTGAACGCCCGGCTGAACGCCGCCTCGGACGAGTAACCGAGCGCGCCCGCCACCGACGCGACAGACGCATCCGGGTCTCGGAGGCGATCCGCCGCCACATACATCCGCCACCGGGTGACGTACTGCATTGCCGGCTCGCCGACGACGGCGGTGAACCGGGCTGCGAACGTCGACCGCGACATCGCGCATTCACGGGCCAGTCGTTCGACGCTCCACTCCGCCGCTGGATCGCGATGGACCGCGGCGACCGCACGCCCGAGTTGCGGATCGGCGAGAGCCCCGAGCCAGCCGGTGCGGGTGCCCTCCGCGTCCTGCAACCACGATCGGATCGCGTGGATGACGATGATGTCGGACAACCGGGTGATGACCGCCTCCCCACCGGGTCGGAGTTCGCCGGCCTCGTCGATCACGATGCGCATGAGGTCGCGCAGCCACGAGCTGCTTGCACCCGCACGGGGATCAGCGGCGCGGATGGCGAGGATCGGCGGCAGCATCGACGTCAGCGACCGTGCCGAGGGATGGTCGAAACGGACGACGGCACAGATCAGGACCGAGCGTTCGGGCCCGTCGCCGCCATGTCGCAGGATGGCATACCGATCGCTCAGGTAGTCGTGCGGCAGATCCGTGACGACCGGGGCGAACATCGCCTCGCCGTCGCCGCGGACGACGTGCGATCGGCCGTGCGGCACGACGACGAGATCTCCCGGCGCGAATCGCAGCGACTCACCGTCCGGCGCGGACAACCGCAGCGACCCCGACACGACGAGGTGCACGCACAGACAGTCCTCCCAGACCGGCATGGTCAGCGCCCAGGGCTCGGTGAGCTCCGACCGGCAGTAGAAGGCACCGTTCAACCGGAAGAAGTGCAGGGCCTCCCCGAGGGGGTCGGGGCTGTGGAACGGGTCCGGGTGACTGCCGTCGGGTCTGCGCACCCGTCCATGATCGGTCATCGTGATCCGATCGTCTGCCGTTTCGGACGATTGAGCATGCATTGCGGACTGTGAGCGCTGTTTCGTCCGGCAACCTCGCTCCACTCTGGACATACGACATCGAACGATTCAGGAGGTCCTCATGTACACAGTTCTCGGGGCAACAGGCACCGTCGGCGCACAGGTCACCACCGGCCTGCTCGACGCCGGACACCGGGTTCGGGCGGTCGGGCGTTCTTCTGAGCGGCTCGACGCCCTCGCTCGGCTCGGTGCCGACACCGCGGTAGCCGACACCACCGATTCGTCCGCGCTCGCCACCGCCATGCGCGACTCGGACGCGGTGTTCGTGATGCAACCCGTGGATCACACCGCCGCCGACCACCTCACCTCGCAGCGGACGATGACCGACGCGATCGTCCGCGCCATCCGCGAGTCCGGTGTGCCGCGTGTGGTCGCGCTCAGCAGCGTCGGCGCCGAGATCAGCTCCGGCACCGGATTTCTGGCCGGTCTGCACATCCTGGAGCAGCGGCTGGCGGAGTTGTCCGGCGTCGAGGTGCTCGCTCTGCGTGCCGGCTGGTTCTACGACAACGCCCGCTCCTACCTCCCGCTCATGCAGAATGCGGGCATCGTCGCGGACTCGCTGGATCCGCATGTCGCCGTTCCGATGGTCGCCACGCGGGACATCGCCGCGGCAGCGGTGGATGCGCTGACCGGAACAGGCTGGGGCGGTGGACATCTGAGCCGGGAGATCCTGGGTCCGGTGAACGTCGACCAGGCCACCGTGACGGCCGCGTTGGGACGTGCCTTCGGCCTTCCGAAGCTGCGGTATGAGCGCTTGTCCGACGACGACATGGTCGCGACGCTCGTCGACGAGGCCGCATTCAGTCCCGATGTCGCAGGCCATCATGTGGGCATGACACGGGCCATCAACGACGGCCGGGTCGTCGGCCGACGTCCGGGGACCACGGTGCTCACCGGGCCGACGACCATCGCCGACTACGTCACAGGCCTGGCGGCAGCCGCGATGGCGACGACCTCGAGTCCCACCGATCAGCTGTCCCGCTGATAGACATCCGGGATGCCGTCGTGATCGTCGTCCCGGGACTCGTCTTCGGCGACCCGGCGATAGTGGCGGTTGCGCATCCGCAAGATGACCGCCGCGGCCGAGGCGGCCGTCAGCGAACCGACCAGGACACCGATCTTGACGTACTCCGCGCGGTCGGATTCCGGGTCGTACGCGAGGTCGCCGATGAGCAGCGAGACCGTGAAGCCGATGCCGGCGAGCATGGCCACACCGGTCACGTCGATCCATCGGATGCTGGCGTCGAGGGTGGCGCGCGTGAACCGGGCGAGAAGTGCGGTGGTGCCGACGATGCCCACCGTCTTGCCGACCACCAGACCGAAGATGATGCCCAGCGCAACGGGATTCGTGAGCGCCTCGCGGAGGCCGCTGAGACCACCGATGGTGACGCCGGCGGCAAAGAAGGCGAACACCGGGATGGCGAAGCCGGCCGAGATGGGCCGGATTCGGTGTTCGAAGTGTTCTGCCAGGCAATGCCGGGTGTCCGTCTCGTCGCCCCCGGCCCGACGGAGCACTGGGACCGTGAAGCCGAGGACGACGCCGGCGACGGTGGCGTGGACCCCGGACTCGTGGACGAATGTCCACGTGAGGGCCGCCAATGGGAGCAGGAGCCACCACGAGGTGACCCGCCGCTGCACGAGAAAGGCGAACGCCGCGAGTGGGATCAGGGCCAGGGCCAGCGCTGCGCCGTTGATGGAGTCGGTGTAGAAGACCGCGATCACGGTGATGGCCAGCAGGTCGTCCACGACGGCCAGGGTGAGCAGGAAGGTACGCAGTGCGGCGGGCAGATGCGTCGAGATCACGGCCAGCACCGCGACCGCGAACGCGATGTCGGTGGCGGTGGGAATGGCCCAGCCCTGCACGGCTCGATCCCCCGCCCGCATGGTGACCGCAACGAAGATGAGTGCGGGAACAGCCATTCCACCGACCGCCGCGGCAATGGGCAGCGCGGCCCGCGCGGGGTCGCGGAGGTCGCCGGCGACGAACTCGCGCTTCAGCTCCAGACCGACGACGAAGAAGAAGATGGCAAGGAGACCGTCGGCAGCCCAGGTCGCGAGGGACAGGTCGAGGTGCAGACCGAGCGCGTCGGACCCCACATGGATGTCGCCGAGGCCGAAGTAGGCGGCCGACCACGGCGAGTTGGCCCATACAAGGGCTACGACCGCGGCGACGAGCAGCAGCATGCCGCCGATGGTTTCGCGCCGGAAGATGTCGGCGATGCGGGAAGCTTCGGGCCAAGAGCCGCGCGAGAAGAGCGTCGGGGTGGCCCGACGTGAGTCGGTGTCAGTCATGGTGCGTACGGAGTCCTTCGTCGGGTGGGCTACGTACGCGTCGTGGCCGCCCCATCGTGCAGGGCTCACCGTCAACGCGCAGCCGACCAGACTTCCCGGCACACCGCGTGTCAGTCTAACAGCTAGGCGCCTACGCGGCCCTGTGCACGGCGGGCTCTAGGTGAGTTGTGTTGCGCTGCTTCCATTCCCACACCGCGAAGAGCACCTCGGTGGTGTATCCCAGGTCCATTCGACCACCGCCGACCGGCACCGTCGCATCTACGCCGATCCGTTGATCGGGTCGCCACCCGCCCGGTTTCGACGTAGGTGGCGCCGCCTCGATCTCAGTGCCGTCCGGGCGATGAAACGTGAACCGCTGCAACCCATGCGCGGTGATCGCAAACTCGCCCCGATGCAACGACCGATGACACGACCCACACAACAAGATCAGATTGTCCGGATCCGTCCGCCCACCCGCCGACCAGAACACCACATGATGGGCATGCAGATGACGCGTCCGACCACACCCCGGCACCTGACAACACCGATCCCGCACGAACAACGCCCGCACCAACGCCTTGTTCGGCGCCCGCTTCCGACGACCCACCCCCAACAACGCCAACTTCCCCGGCTGACCGGGAACCCGGCGGCTCACCACCTCCCGCGTCGACGCCCCACACCGGGCCTCGTCCACCTCAGCCTCCGACAACCCGGGTCCATCATCGAGATGAGCCGACTCCACCCCCTCACCCGCATGGATCAGGATCTCCGCACCCGGAGCAAGATCAGGCATCGAAATCCCGTCATGCACCATGTCGGCCATCGCCACCACCGCCGGCGCCACATTCGACGGCACCTGCCGCCACAGATCCCGACGCCGAGACGGAACCACCTCCGAATCCTCTGATTCTGAACCGGATTCAGTGTTCCGCGGAACACGCTCGACCGACGGCAGATCCGGGTCATCACACGTCCGGGTGCGTTCATATTCCGCCCGCACCGTCCCAGCAAGGAACCGCGCCCCATCCAACGGACTCAACCGCAGCGACACCGACAACGACCCGTCATCGTTCCACTTCCACCGGCCGGTCGACTCCACCGGTGGCCGGCTGTTCTCCTCGACGCCACGGTTGCGGTCGATCTGGGCCATCGCCCGCACCGCCCGATCCAACTGACTCGCCGTGCACGACAACGCCAGATTCACCAACTCCGCCTCCCGCTCCGGCGTAGCCACCCGTGTCAACGCGCGGACCTTCGAATACGTCAGCCGACCCTCGCGAAACGCCGTGCGGATCACCGGCAATTCTCGTATCGCCTTGGCGACCCTCAACTGCTCATGCGCCGTTCGCGGTGCAATGCCGGCCTTCCACGACAACCAGTGCGCCAGCGAATGAATCCCCGGCCCCCGCCACGACTCCCGCTCATCCAATTCCGCCACCAGGTCAAGGAAGTTCGCTGTCAGAGCCGTGATCTGAGCGGCATAACCCAGCACCCGAGCCTCGAGCACCTCATCCGACAGCGACTCCGGATCCGCACCGTCGAACATCGACGACACATCTCCACCGGAACGAAAAGCACTGACCCGCACCGCAACCCCCAGAACCGAACGAGAAGTACAGCAACAAGGTATCGCCAGGCACCGACAATTCCTCGAGCCTCAACCCAAGGTTCAGAGTGTTCCGCGGAACACTCGCGAGCTACTCCAGAAGCTCAAACGAATCGTCGCGATGACGTCGATCCCGTGTCCATCTCCGCCGCATCTCTGTACTTTCACAGGTGGCCGAGAGAGCGCTGATCGACGAGCGGCAACCAACGCCGACCTAGACCGCGCTCTTCGGCTCATCCGAGACGACCAAGACTCACGCCATCACGCCCTCGCAGTCATCCAATCCGGCAGCGCGCCGGAGTCGTCCACTATCAAGCCACGGAGGTCGCGGGTTCGAGGCAACCTTACCTACGGCGGGTGTCGGACCTTGGTCCCAGAGTTCGAGCCATGCCACAATCAACGCCTCAGGCGGTCATCGAGGGGTTCTTGCTGAGGGTGCGTCGCATCATGGCCCACTCGCTGATCCGTGAACAGGCTGACCTCATGGCCCGACTTCATGACGGCACTGTGCAGATTTCGGTCACCCGGAATGTGAAGACGGGGGACGAATCCCACCGGATCAAGATCGAGTATCCCCCCGAGGAGGCGATGGAATCCCTGGCGAGCCGGGTACGTCCGCTGGTTCTAGCCAGGGAGCCGATCTATTGCGTCAAGGTGCTCGACGCCCTCGAGGAAGTGGTGGGCACCGACGCGCTCGATGAGGAGATCGACCCAGACTGGTGGCGCGACAGCTGGAGAACGATCATCGACGGCAGCGGCGAGGCACAGGCGTACCTAGTCGGCACCGCCAGCGGCCAAATCACCGACCGCAAGCTCATGTACGCCTGGATCTACGGCGACTTGGTTCACGCCACCACGCCGCGATCCCAGTGATCAAAGAGCTCAGCATCGACGACCGCTACCACGCAGCCGCCCCGGGATCGCGCGGATCTGTCATCTGGTTATTACCACCCACCTCATGATCATGAGCTTGATCGACAGGGAAACTCGCGGTCGATCCGCAAGTGTTCGCCGAAAAGGTGGTGGTCACTAAGACAAGCGTGGACCGTGAAGCAAAGGTCTACACGGCTCCCGCGGGCGAGGACGGAAAACCACCGCCGATGCCCAGCGACCCGTCACAGGATCTCGACTCCACCCAGTGGCAATCAATTCACCAGGCACTCATCGACGCAGGGTTGATCGACTCCGACGAGATTGGGCATGTCATCAACGCCGACACCGAGCACGCCGAGAACAGTGCACCGGGGGTCGATCGACACGGACCGAATGAATGATGCTGCGCCACAATCAATCCTATCGAAGAATGCGTTGTCATTCAGGCCGCTCGAGGGAGATCCAGGCGCTCTTAGTCGACACAATAAGCGCACCAGCGGCCGCTCCCCACTCGCTCACCCCTCCATCAACCCCGCTGCCACCGTCGCACCCAACTCCCAGCACGCTTCGCGGTCGTCCTTGCCCGGGGCGCCGGAGACGATGACGTACTCGGCGGCCTTGGTCCAGCCGAGGCCGGAGGTGATCGAATCGACCGCTCGCACAGCTCCTTCGGTGCCCTGGTTGCCGTGCATGTACAGCCCGAACGGCCGACCCTGAGTCGAGTCGAGGATCTGGTAGTAGCTCACGTCGAACGCGTGTTTCAGTGCGCCGCTGATGTATCCGAGGTTGGCGGGCGTGCCGAGGAGGTAACCGTCGGCGTCGAGGAAGTCGGAGGCGGTGACGGCGAGCGCCGCGCGTCGGATCACCTCGACGCCTTCGATCTCGGGGTCGGTCGCACCGGACACGACTGCCTCGAACATCTCCTGGCATGCCGGTGACGGGGTGTGGTGGACGATGAGCAGCCGGCTCATCGGACTACTGCTCCCGGCCGTGGTACTGGGCGACAGCCCGTTTCATCATCGAGCGGGCACGGGTGCGGTCGCCGGCGTAGTCGTAGGCGCGGGCGATGCGGTAGGTGTTGCGCCAGTCGCTCGGGTCGGCCTCCCACTCGGCCTTCACCTGGGCGAAGAGTTCGTCGGCCGCGTCGCGCTCCATCCGGCCCGATGCGCGGTGCGGCAGGTTCGAGATGTCGAGTTCACGTCCCTCGTCGGCCATGATGGCGGCGAGTTTCTGGTGCTCGAGGCCCGCCCGCAGCGTCGCGTAGACCAGCCACGCCCCGATCAGCGGCAGCGCGATCACGCCCAGGCCGAGACCGATCCCGGCGGCCGACCCGGAGGCGATCAGCTGGAAGCCACGCCATCCGAGCAGGACGAAGTACACGATGAGCGCCACGACGAGGAATGCGATCATCCAGACGATCGGACGGGAGTCCTTCTTGCGCGGGCCGAGTCGGGGTGCGCCGCCCTCGGTGTCGTCGTCGTGGGCTGGTTCGTTCGGCGGGCCGGAGGAGGTCATCGTCAGAGGTCCATCAGTTCTTCGAGCCCGATGGTGAGCCCCGGACGGGAGGCCATACTCCGCACGCCCAGGAGCACGCCGGGTGCGAACGACGCCCGGTCGAGGGAATCGTGCCGGATGGTCAGCGTCTCGCCGGCGGTGCCGAGCAGCACTTCTTGGTGCGCAACAAGCCCTGCGAGCCGCACTGAGTGGACACGCACGTCGTCGACGACCGCGCCGCGGGCGCCGTCGAGTTCCTCGGTCGTGGCATCGGGACTGCGTCCGACACCGGCCTCGGCCCGCGCGCGCCCGATCAGCTCTGCCGTCCGATAGGCGGTTCCCGACGGCGCGTCGGCCTTGTGCGGGTGATGCAACTCGATGACCTCGACCGAGTCGTAGTACTTGGCGGCCTGGGCGGCGAAACGCATGGACAGCACTGCGCCGATCGCGAAGTTGGGTGCGATGAGGACGCCGACGCCGGGGTTCTCCGACAACCAGCCGCGGACGGTGTCGAGGCGTTCCTCGGTGAATCCGGTGGTCCCGACGACGGCGTGAATTCCGTTGGCGATGAGGAACTTCAGGTTGTCCATGACCACATCGGGATGGGTGAAGTCGACGACGACCTGGGTCTCGGTGTCGGTGAAGAACTCGAGTGAGTCACCTTTGTCGACGCCCACGGTGTAGGTGAGGTCGTCGGCATTCTCGACCGCCGCGACGATCGCCTGCCCGACCTTGCCCTGGCTGCCCAGGACGCCCACCTTGATACCGCTCATGTCCACCTCTTCGTGTCGTGTCCTGCCGGCCGAGTCGCTGCCGGGCCAGTCTAGTGGCGTCCCGCCTCAGAAGATCG
This sequence comes from Gordonia sp. p3-SID1431, assembly GCF_025143765.1. Classification (NCBI taxonomy): domain Bacteria; kingdom Bacillati; phylum Actinomycetota; class Actinomycetes; order Mycobacteriales; family Gordoniaceae; genus Gordonia; species Gordonia sp. p3-SID1431. The sequence continues at coordinate 4,845 of NZ_JAMBDT010000021.1, read as the reverse complement.
GGGCACCGCCGCGGCGGTGTTCGAACACCAGCGACGTGGTGGTTCCGGCGACCTCCGGCCGGCCGTTGAGTCGTTCGACGAACTGGCGCAGCGCCTCGGTGTCGGCGGCGGCGACATGCAGCAGGTAGTCGTCGGTGCCGGCGAGGAAGAACACGTCGATCACCTCGTCGTGGGTGGCGATCTCGCCGACGAAGCGCCGGATCTGACCGCGCGCGTCGGACTGCAGACTGACGGCGACCATGGCACGCAGCGGGCGCCCCAGCGCCGCCGGGTCGACGTCGGCGAAGAAGCCGCGGATGATGCCGAGGTCGACGAGCCGACGCAGGCGGCCGTGGCAGGTCGACGCGGCGATGCCGACGCGCTGCGCCAGTTCGCTGTTCGGCATCCGCGCATCGGACTGCAGCAGGCGGAGCAGCTCCCGGTCCGTCGCGTCGAGTTCACCGGCCCGAACATCCTTCGGTGTGGTGGCCATCGCGCCCTCCGTCCTCACACGATCGTCGGCAGACCGAGCTGCACGAGAATATTCTTCCGCACGATTGTGTCATGGCCGATGTTCCTTCACGCTGAAAACCGGTTCATCGAGGAACGTTCAGGAGACCACAACCCGACGGAGTCATCATGCGCATCGGCATCCCCACCGAGATCAAGAATCACGAATACCGCGTGGCCATCACCCCCGCCGGCGTCGCCGAACTCCACCAGCGCGGCCACGACGTGATCGTCCAGGCCGGCGCGGGCGAGGGATCCGCCATTGCCGACAACGACTTCAAGGCCGCCGGTGCACAGATCCTGGGAACCGCCGCCGCGGTCTGGGAGCAGGCCGAACTAGTGCTGAAGGTCAAGGAACCGATCGCCTCGGAGTTCGCGCTGATGCGTCGGGATCAGACGCTGTTCACCTACCTGCACCTGGCCGCCGGCAGGGCCTGCACCGACGCGTTGCTGGCGTCGGGCATCACCTCCATCGCCTACGAGATGGTCCGGACCGCCGACGGCGCGCTCCCGTTGCTGGCCCCGATGAGCGAGGTCGCCGGACGCCTCGCACCGCAGGTGGGTGCCTATCACCTGATGCGTTCGGCGGGCGGTCGGGGCGTACTCATGGGCGGCGTGCCGGGAACCGAGCCCGCCGACGTGGTCGTTCTCGGCGGTGGCGTCAGCGGCGTGAACGCGGCGCAGATCGCGCTCGGCATGGGCGCCCAGGTCACCGTCTTCGACATCGACATCGCCAAACTCCGCTCGATCGACGCCCGCTTCGGCGGCCGCGTCCACACCCGGTACAGCACGGCCCTGGCAGTCGAGGAGGCGGTCGTCGGTGCCGACCTCGTCATCGGGGCCGTCCTCGTGCCGGGTGCTAAGGCACCGGTCCTCGTCTCGAACAGCACGGTCGCCCAGATGAAGCCGGGCGCGGTGCTCGTCGACGTCGCGATCGACCAGGGCGGCTGCTTCGAGGACTCTCGACCCACCACCCACGACGACCCGACCTTCGCCGTCCACGACACCGTCTTCTACTGCGTCGCGAACATGCCCGGCAACGTCGCGCGTACGTCGACACAGGCGCTCACCGGTGCGACCCTCCCCTACGTCCTCCGGCTGGCCGATTCGGGACCGGAGCAGGCGTGCGCAGCCGACCCGGCACTCGCCTCGGGACTGAGCACGCGGCACGGTCAACTGTTCACCGCCGAGGTCGGCGCCGCACTCGACCTGGACGTGTCGCCGAACCCCTTCGCGCACAACTGATCAGAACGTCAGCGTGGTGGTTCCCCGACGTCGGCCCCGCCAACCGTAGCGGCGCTCGGTCATCGATCCGTGGCCGTCGTACCCGACGCGCAGCAGGGTTGATGCCCGGGTGCCGTACCCGGGGATGTTGATGAACATCGGCGACAACGCCGCCTCGGCCTGTGGCCCGACGCCGGTGTCGGGCAGACGCGTCGGGTCGGGCCGATTCTGGTCGGCCAGCATGGCGAAGTAGGACTCGTCCGCAGACCCAACCGACCCGCCACCGTCTGCCTCGACCAGCCCACTCAACGCCGCCGCGCCGTCGACGACCTTCGGCCAGTCGTTGGCCAGGGCGCCGTTGGACAGACCGTGCACGCCGTCGGCCACCCGCTCGGCGCGCGGTTCCGGCCAGTTGGTCATCCACCACAGCTCGTCCCGATCGGCGATGAGCAGATTCACCGGATCGTACGCGGCCGCATCGTCGAGGACCCGGTGGGCGTACACCTTCGGGTCGTCGTCGCCGATCAGATAGTCCACGGGAAGTTGTCCGCGCGAACGGATTCCGGCCCGTCGAGCCGGCCCGACACGGACGTTGGTGACCATGGCCACCCGGTCGGGGATCTCGGCCGAGACAGCCATCCACGTACCGCCGGCGACGGCGTCGCGCCCGCCGAGGATCGGCAGGTCGTCCCAGTGCGACAGCGCGAAGGTGCGGCGACGGTGTTGCTCGTCCCGATTGGCGGCCACGATCAGCCGCTGAGTGGGGTGTGCGTTCCACGCAAAAAGGATCAGGCACATCGGGTTTCAGGTCACCTGCTCGGGTCCGGGAAGAAGTCGGCTCATGGTCGACATGCGGCGCTGCACTCCGGCGATCTCGCGCACCGCCTGCCCGAGCAGGCTGCGGTCCAGCGGGGACAACTGCCTGACATCGAACCGATCGCCGGGCGGATCACCGTTGTCGAACTGTGCGACCTGATATCGCAGCCGAACGCGCTGCAGCACATCGAAGACCTCGATGAGCGTCGACGCCTGATCGCTCGGCAGCATCTCGCTGCCGGACGCCGCGCGCAGACGGCCACGGGTGTCGACGTCGGTCGAACCCACACTGACCGCGGCCCACCGCGCGATGTTGACGAGCGGTGTCACCGCATGCCCCTTGATGTCGACGATGTTGCCCCGACCGGTCAACACATCCCGCCGGGACCGCAACCGGGCACGCGTCGAAAGGGTTTCGGCCAGCAGCAGATTCATCGTCCGGGGGTCACGCCGCAACCCGGCGATCATCGCGACCGCGGGCGTCGCCGACACCGCGTCGCGCCCACGGACGGGCCGGCCGTCGAGCATCAGCGATGTGAAGATCATGCCCTTGCCGGCGAGCGGATCATCGATCCACGCACGCGCCGCCGTCTGCCACTGCGTGTGGGTCCGCGCGAACAGCGGCTTCGACGCGACGGCGCCGTTGTCGTCGACCCGCAGTCCCGCGTTCCGCACCACCTCGTCGACCTCACCGAAGGCTGCCCGATAGCGTTCGATCTCGCCGCCGGCCGAATCGTCGAAGGAGACAGCCGAATCCACGTCCGAGCTCAGCACCGGCTCCCGACGGGCGTTGCTGCCCAGCGACAACCAGGTGAACGCTGCGGGATCGAGTTCGGGGTGTGCGGTCAGGACGACATCGAGCGCGCGACCGACGACCGCGTCGACGATCATGGAAGCCGCGCGCGAGATCTCGTACGGCGGTCGGTCCCGGCGAACCTGATCGGCCACGAACTGCGGCAGCCTGCGCGCGTGCCCCTGCAGCTCCTCGACGTCGATCGAACGTCGGATCTGTTCGCGCAGCGGGATGCCCGCACCGACGGGGTCGGCGACGAAATCCCCCGCCCCGACGACACCGATCACCTCGCCGTCGGCGCCACGGACGGGGACGATCGCCAGATCGCGGTCGACGAGCTCGGTCAGCACGTCCATCGACGCCGCACCGGCATCGACGACGAACGCCGGTTCCGTGACGATCTCCCCGACCGAGGTGTCGACGCTGCGGCCGGCCGCGACCACCTCGGCCCGGATGTCGCCGTCGGTCAGCACGCCGAAGCTCCGGTCCGGCAGCGGGATCACCACGTAGTCCTGTCCGCGCTCGGTCATCAACGCGGCCGCCTGGCGGACGGTCATGTCGGCCCGGCCGATCACCGGTGCGGTGCGGAGCAGTTCGGCCACGGCGCTCGCCGCCGAGATCCCGCCGGCGTCCCGACGCCGCGCCACCGTCAGCCGCGGCTTCTCGTCACCGGCCATGTCTGCAGAGTCTAGGCGGGCCCGGGGTCTCCGAAGACCGTCGGCCGGTCGAATGATTCGGAGTCCGGCCGGCACACCGCGAGGCCCGGGTTCGGCTCGAAGGGAGCAGACACCCTCTCGGAGCAAAGGACCCCCGATGATCAAGCCTCACGTCGCCGCCGCGACCACACTGCTGGCCGCTCTGGCCGTGGCAATGGGCACGACCGCCCCCGCAGCCGCCATCACGCCCGAATACGCCGACACACTCACCGCCGGCCAGGGCATCCTGATCGGCGACGGCCTGTGTTCCATCGGCTTCTTCGGGACCAACGCCGACGGTGATCGCCTCGCCGTCACGGCCGGGCACTGCGCCGAGGGCGTCGGCGACGAGGTCACCACCACCGACGGCGAGACGATCGGTGAGGTCGTGGACTGGCAGGACGACGGCGGCACCCCCGACGGGTCGATCACGCTCGCCGATCCCCGCGGTTACACCGTCATCGCGATCGAGGACGACTGGGAGGTGGACCCCGTCTTCGCGACGGCGGCCGACCCCGAGGTCGGCGAACCGGTCGCCAAGACCGGCGAACGCACCGGGACGACCGTCGGCACCGTGACCGCCCTGCTGCATCAGGACGCCGCGCCCGAGCATCGTCTCGTCAACGCCGAACTCGTCGTCCTCGGCGGGGATTCGGGTTCACCGTGGTACCAGGAGACCCGTGGCGGACGGTATGTCCTCGTCGGGATCTCCTCGAGCGGCAACTTCGGCACGCAGAACCCCGACCAGGCGATCTCGACGGCCCAGACCATCGAAGGCCTCTACGAGCAGATCGCCGGATCCGGGTCGGCCTGGACCGACGGCTTCGA